>JAJZSX010000101.1 GCA_021849435.1 Actinomycetes bacterium
GATGCCCAATTCACTACCGTAGCAAGCGTTCCAGTAACTATTGCAAATGATGTCGTAATGTTGCTCATGAGCATTTCCTCCCGTACACGGCGTCACCAAGTGCACTATTCGACGACAATGACGCCGTATAATTATGGAGCCATTTTACCAGTAATCGCATCGCAATTGCCCGGCAGGCGATGTGAACGCTTACATCGCTCACGAAATACCAGTTCAACGTTCGAATCGGCAAAAATCAGTTAGCGCTGTTCTGAACCATCTAGCCGAGAAACTACGGGTTCAAGCAGTCCGGGCAACGACACCGGGCTTGTCGCAATCCCGTCCCGATGCCCAGTGGGTGACCTTCCTCCACATCGTGGTGCAACGCATCACGATGTCGCTTTGGTGGCAGGTTGATCGAGAGTCGCTATTGGGATCGAACCGTTCACGACCATGGTGGCGAGGTCCGTGAGCCGATAATTATGGCCTCGCGCGTGGGACCGCAATTGATCGAACGCCGCATCCATGTCGCACCGCGACGCTTGAGCAATCTTCCCTTTCGCCTGTTCGATAATGATCCGACTGTTGAGGGCGTAGTTCAGCTGATCGTTGACTCGTTGTGCGTTTAACGAGATCTGGTGCTGCAAAATAGCAATCGTCGCTATGTCTGCAAGCCCTTGTGCGACAATTATGTCCTCGTTCGAAACTGCGCCAGCATGCACTCGGAAGAGATTCAGCGCTCCGAGCGTCCTTCCGCGGAGTCGCATTGGCAGGCAGTGGACTGCGTGGAAGCCCAACTCGATCGCTCGTGGCGTAAACGCTGGCCACCGTGCATCCGGCACGCTGAGCGAATCACTGATAACCGCCTCACCGCTCGTGAAGCAATCGACACACGGCCCCTCGTTCGATTGGATTTGGAAGAGTTCGAGGACACGCATCGATTCACTCGAAGACGCCACGAACTGGAGTTCACCTCCGGGCAACGCCAGCATCACTCCCGCGGCGTCCACGTCGATGGCCTCCACACTGCGATAACTCAACACCGTCAGGATGTCAATCACGTCGAAGTTGTCGACCAGATTATCCGCCAATTCAACCAACGTCGCCACTACTAGCGATTCTCTAGCCATGATGCAACCCCTTTCGCCACGCACCCGCCAATCGCCTCAATCCATCATTACTACGAGCCAGCACTTCCATCACCATCCCTTTTCTCACGAACTCCACGTGCGGTCGCTTACCTCGTAGTGGATCTGGCGCGCGACTACCAGCGCCGCTAGTTCCTCGAGGCTCATGTCACTTGTGTAGGCGTGCATTCGTAACGTGACCAGCGCATCCTTGATAGACATAGCACCTTGAACTGCCACCATTCCCGTCGCTTGGTGCACGGAGAACTCAAACGTCGTGGAATTTCGAAGCTCCGCTGAAAGATTCCCCCGATCGGCACCGGACTGCATCGCAAGGACGGATCGTCCGATCACTGACGCCATGAGGTAACCGTCGGACCGCTGCGACTCACTCAACTCCCCTGGTTGGTCGCGGTACAGGCCAAGAGCCCCAAATTGGATAGCGCCAATTCGAACTGGGAACCCGAACACCGCTCTCGCGCCGATAGCCAAGGCAAGCGGGGCATAAAGCAACAGATCATCGCCGATTGGTGCTGATAGATCAGGCTCATCGACAGCGGCCTCCGAGCGAAGTGACGTAATGCACGGACCCTCACCCAACGTCACTTCAAGATTCAGTAACAATCGCGCAACCTCATCCGATGCGCAAAAAGGCGTAATCGGCGCGTCACCTGCGTCGAGGGAAATTCCAGCGCCGCTCAACTGAACGATGTTCTTCGCAACTATGCACAGCGACTCGCCGCCACCCTCTCGATCGAGGCGCGCCATGTGGTCATAGATCGCGATAAGTCGCTCCGTTGATTTCACGACGGGAGCGTTTTCACTATCAAGTCCCAGCAACGACTTCGTAGTTAGCCTGCGAGCCACTGGCTTGGCTAACCCGGCGGAGAGCTTGCCCCACGATTGGACTCAGTGCCATCATTCGCTCCACGCGTTGACGGGTTCCAATGCAGCCAACAACTCAGCGATGTTGTACGTGGCGAAACCAATGGACTGATCGGCGATACCGTACGGCATGTAGAGGGTCCCGCGGTGAACGATCGAGCCGCACGAATAGACCACGTTGGGTACGTAACCGTCCTGTTCGTCGTCCGCCGGTATCAACAATGGTCGCGGCAGCTGGGCGATGACCTTGCTCGGATCATCGCGGTCTAGTAACAGCGCACCGATTCCGTAGGTGCGCATCGGACCGACCCCGTGGTAGATGACGAGCCAGCCTTCGTCCAATTCGATCGGCGAACCGCAATTGCCCAGCTGCAGGATCTCCCACGGGAGTCGTGGCCGGTGTGCTGTCACCGTTGATTCCCACTCGTGCACGTCGGTCGAGAACGTGACCGCGTTGGACTCTCGGTCGTGACGTGAGAGCGCAACGTACTCACCGTTTACCTTGCGCGGAAAGAGGGCGAGCCCTTTGTTCTGCGCCGCGCGACCCGCAAGCGGCGACGAGACAAAGGTTATGAAGTCAGTGGTCTCAAGCAGCTGCTGAGAAACAGACAGGCCGTCAAACGCCGTGTAGGTCGCGTAGTAGACCACCTCGTCACCGTCTTCGAAGCGGACGAATCGGGCGTCTTCCATCCCACTGGACTCGTTTGGCGCAGTCGGCCAGAGAACTCGCCTAGAGAGGTCGATCGAGTCCTCGAACACAGCGCGATAGAAACTCGCCGCAATGAGGTGAAGAAGGCGAGCTACTTCAGAAACATTGAGCCGAGTGTCGCTCTGTGTCTCGAGCTTGGCAATCGCAGCCTTGAGGTCAGTGAAGTCAAACGTCTCTTCGAGGGCATCGAGGACCGTTGCGGCCGTCTCTCCATCGTTGCCGACGTCGCGAAGCAACGCGTGAAACGACGTGCGTCGTAGAGTTGATGATGATGTGGTGGCCACCACGGGGAAGGGATGGGCCTCATTGATCGTGAGTTGACCCGTCGAGTCGATCACGCCAGTTCGAAAGACGATTGACGAACGATGACCCTCTCCAATTGCTCGATAGCTCAACACGACTCGAAGTTGATCTTCCGCCATGCCCGACTGATTCGGGTGCTCGACGAGACTCGGATTACAGATGGCGGCGCCTTCGATCGCGTATTCGTGTGTGAATGCAGCACCGAGCAGCCGGCGTCGATTCAATGAGACCACGTCGGCGACGTAGTCGATCACCCGATCCGCGTGCGTGTCGAAAACCTCCGTCAAGTTCTGGTGGCGATGTTCGAAGCGCGTCAAGAGCTCGGCGAGCTCACCTTCAACCTCGGTCTCGCTGAGCGCGAGCACCCGTTCGACCGTGCTCGATGCACGTGACTCACTGCCGCCGACCAGCTCCTGACCTGGGACAAACAGTCGTGACACGACGCGCGACGGATTCAGACGCAGCCGGACCGGCTGTCTTGTCGCAAGTCCCATGTCCCTCATGTGAAACTCAGTGCGAATCGACGAGCGTGCTGCAACGTGCTGAGCAGCGCCACCGTGGACTCCGTTCCTTGGTTGAGATTGGGACCGTGCGGAGTCAATCCGTCGTACCCGCCGCCGCTAGTCATATCGAACATCACCGCATCGGCATCGTTGTCACCCATGAACCACGCGACCGCTCGGTCTAACCCGGTTAGCCATTGTCGGTCACCAGCGACGTCGTACGCCCGAACGCACGCCTCGGCGATGGCCGCCACCTCAATGGGCTGTTGGTCGAACAGGCGCAAAGGATCACGAGGACCTCTCCCACCAACGGGAGTCACAGAAAGATGTCCAGATCGGGTTTCCATAGCGAGCAACCAATGTAATTGACGCAAGCCCATCCGAAGGAGTCGCCCGTCCCCGAGCCAGGAACCGGCGGCGATCACCGCTTCGGCCAATGCCGCGTTGGCGTAGGTGAGCCGGCCCTCCGGCCACTGCCAGTCTCGCGACACCTCACCTCGATCGAGTACGTTGAGTCCCGCCATGAGCAAGTCGTGCGCACCACGATTTCCCGGTTCGACGTGAAGCACTTCGACCGCGCCGATCACGGCCCACGCCATAGAACGGGGCCACGATGACCGAGTCTTCGCGCCACGTTCGAACAGTTGGTGGGCTTCGCTCACGAGGCCAGGGCTCGGCGCCAAAGCGATCGTCGTTCCCAACGCCCACATCGCGCGGCCCCAACAGTCCTCCGTTGACGGCTCACCCCACCAGGCGCCACTAACCAATCGCCGATTCGTGAATTCGCCGCTCGGTGCCTGAGCGAGCCGGAGAAACTCCATCGAGGACTCGGCAAGTCGAAGTAGCGCTCCCGTGACGAGTGGCTCGCGCACCACCACCAGCAGCACGCGGGCGACGTCGTCTGTGCAGTACCCATGCTCAACGCGAGCGACGTCGTGGTCCGCGTGCTCGAACGTACCAAACGGACCCGTCATCGCGAGCAAATGAGAGAAGTTCGGTGACGGGACTGTGATCATGCGTCTGCGTTCGCTCGTTGGAGGAACGGGCGAGCGGCGCGAACGTACTGTTCTGCGACCGCGTCCCAACTCAACCCCGGTGCCAGACTGCGGGCTTCGCGGGCCATAGACGTAGCCAACGCCGGCTCGGTCACGACTCGCCGGATGGCGTCACCAATTGACGCGGGATCACGATGGTTGACGATGATCCCCGCTCCCGTGCCGAGCAGTTCACGCGAGTGAGGGAACGACGTGGCGATCACCGGTCGACCGGCCGCAATGGCGTCGACCAAGACGCCTGACGTCGCTTGGTCGAACGAGTCGTACGGCAGGATCACCGCGTCGGCGCTGGTGATCACCGCGGTCAGGTAGTCGAGGTCGTAGTAGGCATTGTCGAATCGGACAAGGTCACCGACACCGTTAGCCCTGACACGTTGCTCCAACATGTGTCGATAGACGTCACCCTCGTGCGCGAGGACCTTCGGGTGGGTGCGACCCATCACGAGATACTGCGGTGTCGGAGTGAGATCCCGGAGACCAGCCATCGCGTCAATCACCCACTCGATGCCCTTACCGGGTCCGATCAAGCCCCACGTCAGCAGCAGGGGCGGCGCGTCGATCTGTCGATTGGCGACCCCCGAGGTCACAGCGGCGCCGTGTGGAATGACTTCGACCGGCGTGGGGCCGATGTCATTGACCGACTCCAAGACCGAAGCGGCGGCGCGGGTCATTACCACGATCTGATCGGCCTGGGCGATGACGGCGTTCAAGATGTCCCGTTGGTGCGGTGTTGGATTCGGCAATGCCGTGTGCAACACCACGAGCTTAGGGACGTGCACACCGTCGAGGACACGAAGGATGTCCGATCCGTCGGTCCCCCCATACAGGCCGTACTCGTGCTGCACGATGGCCGCGTCACAGCGATTCAGGGCCTCGATCGCGCCCGTGGCAGTCGACGGATCTGTTGCGATCAGCTCGGCCAACACGGGAAACACTGAAGTCGAGTGCGCCTCGGGCCGATCGAGCACGCGCACCATGTTCACCGTCGCCCCACGTCGGCGAAGCGCCGTACCGAGTGCCACGGAAAACGTCGCGATTCCGCACGGCGTCGGTGGCGTGCTACTCAATATTCCATAAGTCGCTTGACTCAATCTCACGGTTATACCGCCCTCTTCGCTAGGCACCGCTGCGTAATAGTCCGATCTGTTGGTGCAGCCAGTGAGTGACGACGCTGCTCTTGCTTGACCGGTTGTGTCCCCGTCGTTATGAACGGGCCAGGGGCCGCGATTGCTCGGCACCCACCACGGCCTCGCCCACCCCAGGTTCGCTGACGATGATCGCCAGACGGAACCATTATCGAGGCCTCGAATCCGCCACGACTCGCCCAAGTAGCTTGAGCGCAATCATGAGGGAGGCGAGCGCCAGGATTGTGGTCACGCTCTGAAGCGCGCCGTAGATCGGCGGCGCCACGCGCACGGGCTCTGGTCGCTCGACCGTAGGTGCCGTCGCGGCCTTGATGCCTGTAAACAAACGGTGCAGCAGCATTGCTCTTCTCCATCTTGCATGGAGTCGTCTTGCCCGAACGAGTGACAATCAAACGGATTGTCCGACCCGAACCCGGCGTCTCGATAGATGAGGAAATCCTTCCCTCGTTGTCACTCTAATGGCGGTGCCCCATTACCGCACCGGTGAATTCGTGGTGGGTAGCGTCAGCGACGAGTCATCGTCATCCAGCAACGCGACGAAATCGCCAATCGCGCGGACGCGATCCACGAAATCGGGAATCGGGAGCTGACTGCGAACCTCGTAACGGTTTCGTCGGCCACTCTTTGCTCGAATCACGTAGCCCGAACTAATGAGATCGGTGAGAATCCCCTGGACGCGACGCTCCGTGAGGTCGACTGAACGCGCGATGTCACAAAGTCGGACTTCAGGGTTCTTGGCCACATCGAGCAGGACTCGTGCGTGCTTGGTCAAGAAACTCCACGGCGCATCCGAAATTGGCGTCGGGACCACACTTACCTGAAGTTTATTTCGTGTCATCTAGTTCTAGTGTACAGTGGTGTCGCGGTCCTTGTGGAGTTGACTGCTCATTATTCGTACATCACAAACTCCACGAGGAGCATCATGCGAAAACGACGGAAATCCCTACTAGATGGCATTGACACGCGATGGGCGCCAGTTGACACCGACGTCCCCACTGGGCGGCGTCATACCGATGACCCGTGCTGTGCGCATTTCGTTGGCGACTCCTCGCCTGTAGCGCTCATCGCGCACTGATTCGACCACCTAGACGTCATTCCTGTCCTAGCACCGCCTTGCTCATCGCAGGCAAGTCTGATTCCGCTTCCGGGCGCCACGCCCAGGTGGTCGTATGAGCGGAGTCGGGCGACAGTCATCATCCGCCCCCAACGATCGTCAGGGACTATGAACACAATCGAAAGCAACGTCGCCATGCGACGCGTCAGCAGGATCTTGCAGTGGGTCGGCGGCTTCACGTCTCGATCCAGTGTCGCGGCCACCATGGCGATCGTGATGTTGGCATTCCTCGTATCAATGTCGATCGCCGGTTTCCCCACTCGTTGGCAGACCGACATGTCCACGACAGCCGAATCGATCACGTTGGTCATGCTGTTCGTGATCCAGCACACGCAGAGTCGCCAACAAATCGCCCTGCAACTGAAATTGGATGAGCTCATTCGGTCGTCGCCGCATGCCGACGACCACCTCGTGCACATCGAATTAGCGGCGGACGCGGAGTTGATCGAACGTGAACAGGGTCAAGTCGCACACCACGAGTCGCTGCGAGAAGCGCTCGCGAGCGACGAGTGACGAGACCTTCCAGCACCTTGGGACCACCTTGACACCGCGGAGCGATGAATCGAAACGTCCCAGGAATTCGTTTCCTGCGCCAAGAATTCATCGGCAGAAATGCGCACCGTTGACACTTCTGACCGACGAAACTACCTCGTGGCCTGTGACACAAGCGACACTCACCAAAGACTGTGGGTGTTGATTTGGTGGACCTTGAAGGACACAATAGGGACCGAAAACACCCGGCATTGAGGACTTTCACTGGCTGATGAGCGATTCGCCCACCTCAACCACTGGCGAAGGCAGTCGCGCTCTGACCTGGTGATCCAGGCCGTAGCAACTTGTCGCAAACTGTGCTACGATTTTCTCGTGACCAAGACCATCGCGCAGCGTGAACTGCGCAATGACAACGCCAAGGTGATCGATGAAGTAGTTGCTGGCGAAAGTTTCGTCGTAACCCGCAATGGAGTCCCCGTCGCCGAATTGCTCCCTCTTCGTTCGCTACGACGCACGGTGGTGCCCAAATCCAGCATCGCAATGTTCATTGATACTGGGCGCCGTATCGATGCGAAACTTTTTCGGGCCGACCTCGACCACCTCATCAACCAGGATCTCTAGATGACTACGGGGCTACTTGACACCTCAGTGGTCATCGACTGGCAAGATCCTTCGGTCCAAAGAGCCCTACCTGAAGAGATTGCCGTCAGAGAT
>JAJZSX010000102.1 GCA_021849435.1 Actinomycetes bacterium
CGTCGCGCTGCCCACCGACATCGTGCGGTAGTAGCAGGTTCGGTACCCGTTGTAGGAGTGGATGATGTCAAAGAAGGCTTGATCACCGGGTCGGATGATGCGGTCGGTGAAGTTGTGCGGGTGCGGGTTGCAGCGCTCGCCCGAGACCGAGTTGATCGCCTCGACCTGATCCGAGCCCATCTCGTAGAGCCGCTTGTTGGCGAGCGCCACGATCTCGTTCTCGCGCACCCCGGGCTTTAAGGCCTCGAAGATGTCCTGGTAGACGCCGTCGACCATGGCCGCGGCCTGGCTGAGGAGCATCAACTCGTCCTGGTTCTTGATCACGCGCGCATCAAGCATCGTCTGCTGGGCGTCGCGCACCTCGACGCCGGCCCTTTGCATTTCGAAGAGGAAGGGCAGCTCGATGATGTCGATGCCGATCGGCTGGCCGTAGACGCCGGCGTCCTTTAAGAGCCCCACGATCTCGGCGACGGCCGACTCGAAGAGTCCGGCGCGCGGCGCGATCGCCCCGCGCAGCCCGAGCATCCCGGCGCGGCAGTTGTCGGGCTCGAGCCAGGGCGCGAAGAGCTTGTGATGTCGCGCGGCCGAGCCGAAATCCCAGACGATCGGCTCACCGCCGCGCGTGAGAAGGCAGTAGCGCGTCATCTTGTCGCCCAGGGCGCCGCCCACCCAGGTGCCTGAGACGTAGCGGATGTTGTAGAAGTCGAAGAGCAAGAGGGCCCCGAACTCGCTGGCCTCGAGGGCCGCGCGCGCTCGGGCGAGCCGGTAGTCGCGCAGGCGCTCGAAGTTCACCCGCGTTTCGAAGTCCACGCCCATGTGTCCGGGCGTGTTCATCACCGGTCCGAAACCCTCGCGCATCTCAGCCTCCCAGGCCGTCGTCGACGACGACGTTCTCCGATTCGAGGGTAACGCCCGAGGCGCGCGCCGCCTCCAACAACAGCACCGCGAAGTCCTGGTTCTCATATCCCGCGCCGATCGTGGCCTTGACCAGTTCGGTGACGAGCGCCGAAACCGGCATCGAGACGTCATGCTCGTGGGCCGCGTGCATGCCGAGGTCGAAGTCCTTGCGCAGCAGCGTCGGCGTGAAGGTCGGCGTGAAGTCGAGGTTCACGAAGGCCGGTGACTTGTAGCGGGTGAACATGGAACCCATCACCGAGTCGTTCAAGAACGCGAGCCAGGCGTTGCGCTCGATGCCGCCCTTCTCGGCGAGCACCGTGATCTCGGCCATCGCCTGGGTGACGATGCCGAGCATCATGTTGTGACAGATCTTGACCAGGCGCGCACCTTCGCCCTCGCCCACGTAGGTCGCCCCCGTTCCAAGCTCCGCAAAGTAGGGCGCGACCTCCTCAAAGGCCGCACGCGGTCCCGAGACGGCCATCGTCAGGCGGCCCGAGGCGACGACCTTGGGGTTGCCGCTCACGGGAGCTGCGAGGAACGAGACGCCGCGCGCAGCGCAGGCCGCGCGCACCCCGGCCGAGGTCTCGGTCGATACCGTGGAGCAGTCCACGACGATGCGCGGCACCGACTCGCCGCTCAGCACCCCGTCGGGGCCGGTGACGACTTCCTCTAAGTCCGCGTTGGCCGAGACCATCACGAAGACGACGTCGCACGATGCCAGGTCCACCGGCCGTTCGACGACTGTCGCACCCAGGGCGCCAAGCACCTCGGCCTTGGCACGGGTGCGATTGGTCACCGAGAGATCGACGCCGGCGGTCACCAGGCGCCGCGCCATGGCGCTGCCCATCCGGCCACAGCCGATCCATCCAACGTGCACTGTGCCGGTCATGCCTGCCCCTTCTCGCTCGCCGCGTGGCTCGCCTCTTCGAGCGATCCACCGAGGTAGAGCGCGCCGATCTCCGGATTGTTCAAGACCTCGCTGCCCGTGCCCGATAGGCGCACGCGTCCGTTCTCCAAGACCACACCGTGCTGGCTCAGCTTGAGAGCCTGTCGGGCGTTCTGCTCGACGAGCAAGACGGTGCGCCCGGCTTCGTTCATCATCTTGATCGTGGCGAACATCACGCGCAGCGTCTTGGGGTCGAGTCCCATCGAGGGCTCGTCCAGAACGACCAGGTCGGGTTCGAGCATCAGACAGCGCGCGAACTCAACGAGTCGCTGCTGGCCACCCGAGAGGGCGCCGGCCTTGTCCTTGGCGCGCTCAGCCACGATGGGAAACATCGTACGAATACGCTCGAGGCGTGCCGCGATGACCTTCTTGTCGCGCTCGAGGAACGCGCCGAGCTCGACGTTCTGCTCGACGGTCATCTCGCGAAAGAGGCTGTGGTTCTGGGGGACCTGGACAATGCCCATCTTCAGGATCTCGCGCGGGCTCTTGCCTACGAGGTTCTCGCCCTTAAACCAGATCTCGCCGAGGCGCGGCTTGACCAGTCCGCTCACGGTCTTTAACAGCGTCGACTTGCCCGAGCCGTTGGGCCCAACGATGCAGGTCACGCCGCCCTGGGCGACACTGAAGTCGACGCCCTTTAACACGTCGCCGCCACCGTAGCCGGCGACCACACCCTTGAAGTCAACGAAGGGGGTCTCAGGCACTGGCCACCGCCTCACGCAGATCGTCCTCGCCGTCGTCGCCGCCGCCGAGGTAGGCGTCGAGCACCAGCGGGTTCGCGCGAACCTCGGCTGGGGTGCCCGTCACCAGGTTCGAGCCCTGGTGCATGACGGTCACCGAGTCGCACAGACTCATCACGAACTCCATGTTGTGCTCGACGATCAAGAAGGTCTTGCCGGCCTTGTTGAGGGTGCGGATCTTCTCGGCAATCCCGTTGATCAGGGTCAGGTTGACCCCGCCGGCGGGCTCATCCAACAAGATCACGTCCGGGTCGGCCACCAGCACGTAGGCGAGCTCGAGGAGCTTGCGCTGGCCGTAGGAGAGGGCGCCCGCCTGCAGGTCGGCGAGCTTGGCGATGCCCACGAAGTCGAGCAGCTCCATCGCGTTGTCGACCTCGGTCTTGGAGGACTTCGAGCGCAGCAGTCCTCGCAGCCAACTCTCGTCGTGCTGGGTGGCAATGAGCATGTTCTCGAGCACGCTGATGCGCGAAAAGATCCGCGTCAGCTGGAACGTACGGCCCACCCCGAGGGAGAAGACCGCGTCGGGGCGCGCGTTGGTGATGTCTTGTCCGTTGAAGGTGATGGTCCCGGCGTCGGGCTTGACGTAACCGGTGATCACGTTAAAGAGGGTGGTCTTGCCAGAGCCGTTGGGTCCGATCAGGCCGGTGATCGAACCCTTCTCGACCTCGAGGTTGCACAGCGAGAGCGCTTGGAGCCCGCCGAAGGCTCGCGAGACGCCGGAAGCACTGAGGAGAGTCGTCATCGCGCCCCACCGAGGGCCACGTCGGGGCTGGCGACATCATTCGCCGCGACGGCGGCACGCTCGCGCTCGACGCGCTTCGTGATGCGGTCGCGCAAGTAGACGACGATTCCCTGAGGCATGAAGATGATCACGATGAGAAACAGCGCGCCGAAGAGGATCAGATAGAGCGATCCGTTGGAGAAGGTCACCGTGAGGTACTGCTGGCTGGCCTCGAGGATCAACGCGCCCAAGAGCGGCCCGGTCAGCGTGCCCAGACCGCCCAGGAAGGTCATCAGCGCGATGCTGACGTCGAACATCGGGTCGAAGACGAACTGTGGGTAGATCTGGCCGACGAACATCGCGTAGAGCGCCCCGGCCATGCCCACCGTGAAGGCCGACATCGTAAATCCGGTGATCTTGACCGCACTCACCTTCACCCCGAGTCCCAATGCGCGGTCCTCGTCATCGCGAATCGCGAGCAGCTGCAGGCCGAAGCGCGAGCGCCGAACGACGACTGAAAGGAGCGTGGCGAAGACCACGAGGATCAGGCCGACGTAGTAGAAGGGCGTGTTGTAGTTTTGGAATCCCCAGGTGATGAAGGGCAGGTTCAACCCCGACGTGCCGCCGGTGAAGCCGAAGTTGATCGCCGCCAACTGGAAGATGAAGAACACCGCGATCGTGATCACTACGAACGTGTGGCGCCGCACGCGCAGCGCGATCCAGCCGATCGGCGCGGCGAAGGCCATCGCGACCAGTCCGCCGATCGGCACCAGCCAGAACTGGCTCGATCCCGCCGCCATGTGCAGGTGAATCGAAAGCAGGGCCATCGTGTAGGCGCCCGAGCCGTAGAAGACGGCCGAGCCCAGGGCGATGTAGCCCGAGTATCCCGAGAACATGTTCCAGGACGTCGCGCAGGCCATGTAGATGACGGTGAACACGGCGATTGTGGTGTAGAGCGGGTTGGTCACCACGATTGGGAACAGGGCGAAGACGGCCGCGGCCAGCACCCACCAGAGGTTCTTCTTCTGGAGCATCAGGCGACCCTCGCGGACAGCTTGCCGAAGAGACCCTGCGGACGAAAGAGCAAGACGATGACGAGCACGACGAAGTAGGACATCGAGCTCCACACGGGCGACCAGAGGACGCCCACCATGTCGCCGATGAAGACCATGCCCACGCCGGCGAGCATGGCGCCGCCGAGGCTGCCCATCCCGCCGAGCACGATGATCGTGAGCAGGCGCGAGATGAGGTCGTAACTCGAAGAGGCGTTGAAGGAGTTCGTCGCCCCGTAGACCATCCCGCCGGCCGCGGTGATGGCCACGCCGATGCCGAAGGTGATAGTCGACACGCGACGCACGTCGATGCCGACCAGAGCCGCGGAGGTCTGGTCGGCAAGCGACGCGCGAACGCTCACCCCGAATCGGGTGCGGTACAGCATGATGTACAGAGCACTCAGTAGCACTGCGGCCAGGATGAATCCGGCGACGTAGATGTAGCCGAAGTGAATTGAACCGATGGCGAAGGATTTCGCCACGTACCATCCGTGGAGCTGGACGTCATTGACCGAGAAGACCATGTTGAGCGTCCCCTCGATCAGCAGCGACACCGCGTAGGTGACCAGGATCGACATCGCCGTCTTCTCGGGGCCCTTGAGGCGCCCGATGAAGGCCCGCTCGATCACGACCCCGACGATGAACATCAGCGGGATCGTGATCAGCAGGCCGACGAAGAGGTCGATGCCCCAGTGCACCTGCAGCGCGTAGCTCAGGTAGGCGCCGAGGATCACGAGGATCCCCTGGGCCAGATTGATGATGTCCATGACGCCAAAGATCAGGGTGAGACCCGTAGCCATCAGGGCGTAGACCGCCCCGGTGAGGATGCCATCCTTGGCGGCGCTGAGCAGTGCGACCGAGTTCAAGGTTTACTTACCCCACGCCGGCTTCGGGAACAGGACCTTGACCGAGTTCGGGTCGCCCACCGGGTTGACCTGGACGAACTTGTTGCCCTGCCACTGGAAGGTGAAGGCCGTCGGCGTGGTGTTCATGCCCAGGGCGTTGAAGTGCACCGGACCCTGCACCGACTGGAGCGTGACGCCCGAGTGCAGGTACTTGATGATCTTCTGGTTGTCGAAGCCGTGCGTGGCCTTGACCGCCTGAGCGATGACCTCACCGACCGAGTACGCCTCGGCGACGTCGCTCGAGACTCCCGCGGCCGTTCCGCCGTAGAGCTTCACGTACTCGGCGACCATCTTCTTGCTCAACGGATTCGCCGAGCCGCCGTACCACGCGTTGGGCACCATCATGCCGTTGGCGTTCTTCGCACCCACGGCCTTGATGAAGGTCGAGCCCTGGTCGGGCCCACCGGTGGCGATGAACACCTTGGGGCTGAAGCCCGACTGCTCGAAGGCCTGCATGAACGACGACACCGTCGGCACGTCGACCGATCCGAGGACGACGACCTGCGGCTTGGCGGCCGCGACCGCGTCAGCGATCGGCGTGTAGTCAGTCACCTCAGCCGGGAACACGTGGTTGTACACACTCTTGATGTGGGCTTTGGTGAGAGTGCCCTCGATCGTCGTAACCTGGGGCTCCGTGAAGGGGTCGTTCGAGGTCACGTAGGCGACCGTCTTGGGACGCTGGTTCGCCGGCAGCGAGGTGATCCACTTCGAGAAGGGCACCAGGTCGTTGGCGACGGGCAGCGAGACGTCGAAGATGTTGCGCAGCCCCTGCTGGAAGACCGACGGCGCACCACCGGCACCCTCGACGAGCGCGTAACCGTAGCGAGCGACCGCCTTGGCGGCCGGCAGTGATAGCAGCGACGAGAACGGCCCGAACGTCAGGTTCACGTGCTTCACCGAGATGAGCTGCTGGTAGTTCGTCACCACCTGAGTCGGGCTCGAGGCGTCCGAGACGATGTCGAGAACGACCTTGTGCCCGAGCAGGCCGCCGGTCTTGTTGACGTCGGCCGCCCACAGCTTGTAGCCCTGCTGAAAGGCGAGGCCGTCAGCCGAGAAGTCACCCGAGAGCGACAGCGAGATGCCGATCTTGACGGGCTGACCCTTGGCGATGGATCCACTGGACGCGCCGCTGACCGAGGCCACCGACACCAGCGAGGCCGCCGCGACCGACGACACTGCGAGCGTGCGAAATAACTTCGCCCTTTTATTCATGTATTCCCCCCTGCGTTGGTTCGTCCCCGGGCATCCCCCTACGGCTTTCCCCAGGACCGATCACTCGGTGAGTGATTGCGCAACCATAACGATGTGAACCAAGGTCGTCAATCGCAGGCGGGGTGAAATTAGTTCGCTCACCGTGAAAAGAATTAACGTTTCTCACCCTGGCTCTCGAGTGAAATCCTCCGATACCATGAACAATTACTCACGGCCAAGGGGGACCATGTCCGACGCGCTACTCGACGCGGCGGTCGCCAACTGGGCGCCGCGCTTTACCGCCAACGGCGTTGACCCCAGCGACTACGCCCGAATCACGAACCCCCTCACCCGCTGGGACGACTGGTGCCGAGCCTGGTCCAACGGGGCCGATGCGCACCTCGCCCTCGGCGAAGAGGCCCTCGCGCAGGGCCGCTACCTCTCGGCCGGCGAAGCGCTCTCTCGCGCTGCCCTCTACTATCACTTCGGCCAGTTCCTCTTCGACCACCAGCCCGACGAGCGCGCCGCTACCCACGACAAGGCGGTGTCCGCCCTCAACGCCGCGCTCTCTCACCTCGCTCCGGCGGGTCGTCGAGTCGAGGTGCCCTTCGAGGCGACGACCCTGGCGGGGATCCTGCGCAGCCCGAATCCCTCGCTTGCCTCGCCCACGGTCGTCTTGATCGCCGGGCTTGACTCGACCAAGGAGGAGTTTCGCGAAGTCGAGCGATCCTTCTTGGATCGCGGACTGGCCACCTTCGCGTTCGACGGCCCGGGCCAGGGCGAAGCCGGCGACCTCGCGATCCGCGCCGACTGGGAGAGCGTCGCCGCCGCCGTTCTGGCAACCCTCGCCGAGCAACCCGAGGTCGACGCCACGCGCGTGGGCGTCTGGGGGGTCAGTCTCGGCGGCTACTACGCGGCGCGCATCGCCAGCGCTGATCTAGGGGTCGCCGCGACGGCGTGCCTGACCGGTCCCTACGACTTCTCGACCTCGTGGGCCGAGCTCAACCCGCTGACTCGCGCGGCGTTCGTGGCGCGCAGCCACAGCGCCACCGACGACGAGGCCCGCGACGTCGCCGCCTCGCTGTCACTCGCCGGACGAGCCGACGCCATCACCGCGCCCCTGCTCGTCATCGCCGCCAAGCGCGACCGCCTGATCTCCTGGCACGACGCGCAGCGCCTCGCGAGTGAAGCGCGCGGCGAGACCACCCTGGTGGTGCTCGAAGAGGGCAACCACGGCGGCGCCAACGTCTCCTACCGCCACCGTCCGCTGACCGCGGACTGGATGGCCCAGCAACTGCGAGCGCGCTAGTGCGCATACGAAAGAGGACGAAGCGTGCCTAAAGTCACCATGCCCCAGCTCGGCGAGACCGTCGCCGACGGCACCGTCACCAAGTGGTTCAAGAAGGTCGGCGACCTCGTGGCCAAGGGCGAGACACTCTTCGAGGTCTCCACCGACAAGGTCGACACCGAGATCCCCTCGCAGTTCGACGGCGTGCTCTCGTCCATCCTCGTCAAAGAGGGCGAGACCGTCGACGTCGGCACGGTGCTCGCCGTCATCGGC
>JAJZSX010000103.1 GCA_021849435.1 Actinomycetes bacterium
CATCTGATCGAGCGAGGCGGCGAGCCCGAGGAGCTCATCGGCCGACAGGTTCCCCGCGCACACGACCTCGCGCAGGATCGGGTGTCCCATCGTGATCGTGCCGGTCTTGTCGATCAGCAGCGTCGTGCTCTTGGCCAGCCGCTCCAAAACGGCGCCACCTTTGATAATGACGTTGCGATTCGCGGCACGCGAGAGCCCCGCGACGAAGGCGACCGGCGCGGCGAGAATTAGTGGACACGGCGTCGCCACCACGAGCACCGCCACCGCGCGCGTCGCCCCCCCGATGGCCCACGCGAATCCCGCCGTAGCCAGCGTGACGATGAGAAAGATCAGGGCGTAGCGGTCGGCCAGGCGAACCGACGGCGCCTGAGAGGACTCCGCCTCGGCGACCAGGCGCACGATGCCCGAGAACGTGCTGTCCGCGGCCGTCGCGCTGGCACGGATCTCGATGGGCGCACCCGCGTTTACGATGCCACTTCGAATCCACTCGCCGCGTTCACGCTCGACGGGGAGGGGCTCGCCGGTTAACGCGGACTCATCCAGCGTTGCGACGTCGCTCGTGATCGTCCCGTCCACCGGCACCAGCTCGCCTGCGCCCACCATGAGCCGGTCGCCGGCAACGACCCCGTCCAGATCAACCGTGACGAGAGCGCCGTCTCGATAGCAGTGCGCGCTCTTGGGGGCGCGCGTCAGGAGTGCCGCGAGCTCGCGGCGGGCGCGGCCGGTAGCCCAGTCGTCGAGAGATTGTCCCGTCGCCACCATGGCGCTGATGATCCCCGCGGCCAGGTATTCTCGCACCGCCACCGCCCCCACCAGGGCGGCCAGGGCGATCACGTCGACACCGAGTCGGCCGCGGCGCACGCTCTCGATCATCGAGTAGAGCGACAATACGGCGCCGATGCCCGCGACGACCACCCACGTCGCGTCACCCGCGGCATTGGCCCCCGTCGCGTGGAAGACGCCGCCGAGCCCGAGGCCCGCGAGCACAACCACCAAGACAAACATCGTCAGACGCTGACGCACCCACGACGGGACCGACGCCACGGAAGTGGTCATCTCTTCGACCCTAGGATCGGCGCTGCGCTTCGACCAGGGGCGAAGGGCTCTTCACCACTGACGAAAACGTCGAGTGGCCGCCGACCAACCGACCGGCGACCACTCGACGGACGGCTCAACCGCGCGTGACCGCGATCTTGTGACTCATCTCGCCCGCCGACGTCTCGGGAACGTGGATGCGCACCTCGAGCACACCATCCTTGTAGGACGCCGACACGTCCTTGTCGCGCACGCCCTTGGGCAGCGGCACGCTGCGCGTCAGGGAGCCGTAGCGGAACTCGCTGCGGTGCACGCGATCGCTGTCGTGCTCGTGGGATTCGGTCTTCTCAGCCGAGATGACCAGCATCCCCTCGGCGATCTCGAGCTCGATGTCCCTGTCCGGGTCAACCCCTGGCAGCTCGGCGCGAACGACCATGTCCTCGCCCTCGCGGAACTCTTCGATCGCGAACATCGGGCGCCAGAACCCCTCCTTCAGGAAGTCGTCGAACCACTGGCGCGACGTCCACGGAAAGAGAGACAGGCCACCCGGCTCGTCGAAGTGCTTCTTCAGCATCTTGGTGTCAGCCATACCAACCTCCACATCGGGAGTGGTCACCGCCCCACCCTGAGGCGGTGGCTCTGCTTCCACTTCAACGCTAGGACAGCATCGCGAACTTGTCCAATCGGCTTGCGATATCGCCCTGATCAGCATGAGAGAACACGCGCACAAGGGCTCGGTTCACCCGCGCCCCGGTGATCTGCTCTCTCAGGATCTCCGGGTCCGCTCACTCTTGACGTACATCAAGGGGATCGAGTCAACAGCGCACTATTACCAGGGCGAGGGAGCATTCAACACTCTGAAAGTGCCTCGACGCAGCGTTTCGGCTCGCGTCGGACCGAAAGTCGGTTCGTGGTAGTACCGCCGCGCGTCTCCGCGGCAGCCGACTATCAGGCGGCGGGTAGTGACCGGCTCGACGTCACGTGGCGCAACCTTGTAAACACGACGATGTTGGACTCGTAGTGTCCCGTTCGGTGGTCGAAGGCACCACCACACGTCACGAGCTGCAGGGCGATCACGCCTCGAGAGCCGTACACCAAAGTGTCGGGAAAGTCGTTCTTCGAGTACTGCACAACCCCAGTCACCGCGAAGGTCGTACGTACGCCGTCAGCCAGCGTCACGTTGACGCTGGCTCCAACCGCTAGGGACCGCAGCCGAAAGAACACGCCGGGACCACGATAGGAGTCGACGTGGCCGAGAATAACCGACGAACCGATCTGTCCGGGCGTGGGACCGAGATTGAACCAGCTCGCGTAGGCGGTCGAGGCGGGAACCTGCACCTGTCGATCGGCCTGCAGACCCACCTCGCCGAGCCGGGTCGACACACCGATGGAGGGGATGGAGAGCTCGACCGGTCGTGACGACGCCACTGGCTGCGCAGCGCTGCGCACGGGCGTCATGGGAACCGCGTTCCGACCACTACCCACGGGCGTCGTAGGAACCGAACTCGGGGCACGACGCACGGGCGTCGTAGGAACCGGGCTGGTCCCCGCGACAATGATGACCGGCGGCTGATGGCGCGGAAGCAGGCCCCACAGAGAGATCGTCGCGACAGCCAGAGCGGCTGCCGCGACGATCCACCACATGGTTTCGCGTCGAACGGATCGACTACGAGTCAATGTTGTCTTCGCTAGAGGAATCGTGGGCCGTCACGCGACGTCGGCGAGCGGAGAGCGCCATGGCGCCCGCGACGATCATCAGGGCGGCGCCACCGAAGCCGAGCAGGTCACGCGGCGTCGGACCCGACGACGCTGTTCCGCCAAATCCCGTCTTGGGCGCGCCCTGCGGGATGACCGGAACTGTCGTGGACGACGTGGGCTGCGTGGTAGGTGTCGACGCCACGGTGGTAGTGGTCGAGGCGACCGTGGTGGTCGTGACCGGAACCGTCGTGGTTGACGTCGTGGTCGACGTCGTGGTCGACGTTGTAGTCACGTTCGAGCACGCGGGCACGGTGATTCGGTTGGAGTCGAGGGTGACCGCGCCGGTGCGCGCGAGCACGCGACCGCTCACGGCGGCCCCCGTATCAAGAGTCACCGAGGTCTGCGCCTCGATCGTGCCAGCGAAGGAGCTCGCAGAACCCAAGGTGGCCGAACTGGTGACCTGCCAGAACACGTTGCAAGCCGATGCCCCGTTCTCAAGAACCACGGAGCTGCCCGACGCGGTGGTGAGAGCACTGGGCACTTGGAAGATGAACACGGCGTTCGAGTCACCGGCGCCGTTCAAGGTCAGGGTTCCCGTGATTCCCAGGCTCGAGGGTGCCTGGTAGACGCCCGGAACCAGCGTCGAGCCACCGAGGTCGCTCAGGGTCGTAGTCGCGGGCGTTCGGCTCTGCGTGTCCAGGTACGCGGTGGTCAGCGCGCCCTGAGCGGAAAGCGCCAGTGCGTTGCTGACATTCGTCGTTCCGGTACTCTGCACGCCGGGCGGGAATCCGGTGATCGAAGTACCGGGCGCGAGTCCGATGTCGCCCGACACGACGGAGGAGCCGGTGTTCGTGATGGTCGAGCCCGCCAGAACAGCGTAAGTAGACGCGGCTCCGAGGTTGACCGTGACCGTCGCGGCATTCGCCGGGGCGGCACTCAGGCCGAGAAGCATCGCTGCAACGAGGCCTGCGGCCCCGACGCCGAAGAGCGAGTCGCTGCGTCGTCGCATGCGCCCGCGCCAGGATGGAATCCGCGGCGGGCGGGCGTTCGTGAGACTGTGTTTCGGGAGAAAAGTCTTTTTCATAGTGAATCCCTTCGTACTGCCCTTGTCCCGCTATCGAGTGCGGGATACAGCAACTGCTACTGCAACCACGAGTGAACCGATAGTCGTGAGCTCAACAAGCTCGACCTCGGTGCACGAGTTGGATCCGCTAGCGCACCATCAGGTAGATGATGACGACGAGCAGGATGACGATGACGGTGCCGGCCTTGATGCGCACGATCAGTACGTCCCGTGGGGGGCGAACGTGGTTCGGTCATCGATGACCCGGCTCGCGATCACCACTTCGGCCAGGAGTTCGCGGCGGATTCGCTCCGCCACGGACTCACTGCGCACTTCCGGCCTACTTGGACTGTTCATGAACTGAACTCGTGTTGCCAGACTCATCGGTCACGACGCGATCGAGCGAGTGTCGGTTGGAGCCGACCGATCCGCGCGACACGCCAAAGACGATGGATGAGGCAACGAATCCAAATGCGCCCAGCACCATGAGGATGACGCCGACGGTTGACATGCGAAAACCATGTCCTTGATACGTGATCGCCCAGTACATGATGGCGCCGATACCGGTCACCAAAGCACTGAGTACCATTCCGGGAAGTCCCATTTCTTCTCTCTTCCACTGTCCCCGACCAAATGTCGGGTGAGAAGGAGGCGGGGTCTTGACGTCCTTTGCTTCACCCTATCGCGAGGTGAGAGACGTCAATCACAATTCTTCGCGGAGCGACGACCAGTTCAGCGAGTCGGTGGTGACTCGGGACGAGCCAGATCGTCGATCACCACGGCACCGGCGACAATTCGTGCCGCAACGTCGGTCAGGCGCTCGTTGTGATTGCGCGCGTAGCCGCGTAGCCAGACAAAGGCCTGGTCCATGTCGCTTCCGGTGGCCTGGCTGATCATCCCCTTGGCCTGTTCGATGATGATTCGACTGTTGAGGGCATTGCTGAGCTGGTCGTTGAGAATCCGTGAGTTCAGTGACGTCTGGTGTTGGAGGATCGCGATCGTGGCGATGTCGGCGAGTCCTTGTGCCACGATGACGTCGCTCTCATCCAAGACGCCCTCGTTCGATCGAAAGAGGTTGAGCGCGCCGATCGTTCGTCCGCGCAGGCGCATGGGTAGACAGTGCACCGAGTGGAATCCCTGAGCGAGGGCCCGAGGAGTGAATCGTGGCCAGCGCTGGTCGGGCTCGGCGAGCTCGGCCTTGATGACCGCGGCGCCGCTGTTGTAGCAGTCCACGCACGGGCCCTCGTTGGCCTGGATCTGAAAGAGCTCGAGCACGCGCATTGACTCGCTCGATGACGCAACGAACTGGAGCTCCCCCCCGGGTAGGGCCAGCATGACCCCTGCAGCATCGACTCCGATCGCCTGCACGCACCTATCGCTCATCACTGTCAAGATGTCGATCACGTCATAGTTGTCGACGAGGTTGTCCGCTAGTTCCACAAGTGTGGCGACCAGTATTGATTCTCGGGCCATGATTCAGCCTCCCTTCGATGCGCCGCACGGCAGCCACCAGTAGTCATAGTCTGCGGCCGTTTGCCGCGAACCAGATTTTTTATCGACATTCATTGGCGATCCTTGAGCCAACTTCGACTCACGAGTTGATAGCGCAGGCGTCGAGCGATCACGCTCTTTGCCACCTTCGAGAGACTTTGACTCTCGGCGAAGGCGTGCATACGAAGCGCGACGATTGCGTCACTGACCGACATCTCGCCCTGTGAGGCGACCATCCCAGCCGCCTGGTGCACGGAGAAATCGAACATCGCCTCATCGAGCAACTCTGAAGAGAGGGATCCAGGTGCCGCACCCGCTTGCAAAGTCAGCACCGCGCGACCGATCACCGATGCCATCAAGAAGGCGTCGGTCAATTGCTCGTCGCTCAGAGGACCTGATTGAACGCGATAGAGACTCAGTGTCCCGAGACGCACGGTCCCCATGCGTAGCGGGAAGCCGAACACCGCTCGCGCTCCGAGGGCGACCGCCATCGGCGCGTAGGATTGCCAATGCGGATTCGTCGACGTCTGAAGGCTTCCCTCTTCGATTGCGGCTTCGTTGTGGTATGCCTCGAAGCACGGACCCTCACTCAATGTCATCTCCAAATCCATCAACGCGGGCCCCAACTCACCACTCGCGCAATAGCTGGTCATCATCGGGTCCTTCGATGCCAGAGCGATTCCCGCCCCATTGAGTTCGGTGATCTCGGTCGCGACCGAACACAAGAGGCCGTGAACGTCACGGTCGTGCTCTCGCACCGCCATCACGTCAAAGATTCGCAACAGCCGCTCTGAGGTCACGTCGAGCAGTCGGCGATCGGTTCACAGCAGATGCCGTAGCGCAGAGCGCTGCGCGCACAGGTCACGACGGTGACTCTGGAAATAACTGAAGAACCAATTCACGCACCGGCTCGACGCGAGCGGTCAAGTCAGGTACGGACGGGTGCACGGTGACCTCGTAACGATTACGGCGACCGTCCTTGATTTTGACGACGTAGCCCGCAGCGACGAGATCGGCCAGAATCGTGTGAACCCGGCGCTCGGTCAGACCGACTGCCGAGGCGATGTCACGCAGTCGCGTCTGGGGATCTCGCACGACACTCAAGAGGACCCGCGCGTGCTTGGTGAGAAAGCTCCACCCGGTCAAGACGTCTGTCGGGGAAGAAATCTGAAATTTATTTCCTGTCACAGATTTCATAGTGTAGTGTGGTCCCAGCAGCTCCAGACACCCGGCCGCGCAACCCGCGGCCGCCGGCCGTCTTAGGAGCATGATGAAGTCACTTTCTGTCACGACGAGCGATCGATTCGCCCTCTCCCTCGTCCCTCTCCAGTTTGGGCTGTGGCACGGGTCACTCACCGTTCTGCACCAGCCGTGCTGCGAGCATTTCGTCGCCGACGCCGCGTGGTCTACAAGCACTCCCCCTGCCGACGCACACCACGCGGCGTCGGCGACCTTGACGCGCCGAGTAGGTACCTCCCAATAGCGCCACCACGAAGGAAACCAGTTCGTGGCTCTAACGACACACGTCGCAGCCCCCGACGCGGGGTTCGCCTTCACTAAAGGATCACTATCGAAAGCTCGTCTCTGCAACGACGAATCAGCCGGATCCTCCAGTGGATCGGTGACGTCACGTCGCGCTCGGGCGCGGCCGCGCTGGTGGTAGGCGTCACCCTGATCTTTCTCCTGGCCATCTCGGTGGCGGGGTTCCCCGGCCGATGGCAAACCGCGTTTGCGACCGTGGTGGAGTCAATCACCCTGGTCATGCTGTTTGTCATCCAACACACCCAGTATCGCCACCAGATCGCTCTGCAGCTCAAGCTCGACGAGCTGATCCGGTCCTCGCCGCACGCCGATGACCACCTCGTGCACATCGAGTTCGCTGACGAATCCGAGCTCATCGAGCGAGAGCTTGGACAGATCGCTCACCACGAGTCGGTGCGCGAAGCCAGTGCGGACGACGACGAGGCCACTCCCCTCGCCCCGTAGGGTCCGAATCGGCAGGGAGCTATCGGCGCTCGATGAGATCCATGTA
This sequence comes from Actinomycetes bacterium, assembly GCA_021849435.1. Next base: position 7,320 of record JAJZSX010000103.1, read on the forward strand.
ATCGTCGCGCCACAGGTCGAAGAACTCTTCGGGCAGCAGCACCGCATGCGTGGGCTCGAGGGCCTCGACGAAGCCGCGCTCGTGGCTCACAGCCACGATCGTCCCCTTCCACGAGCGCATCATCACACCCAGGGCCTCGACGCTCGCCGGGTCCAGGTTGTTGGTGGGCTCGTCGAGGAGCAGCAGGTTGGCGTTGGATGCCGCCAGAATCGCCAGGGCCAGCTTCGCGCGCTCGCCGCCCGAGAGCGTGCCGGGCAGCTGGTGCGCGGCCGATCCCTTGAGTCCGAACGCTCCCAGCAGGCTGCGTCGGCCGACGTCGGTGGGCACGGTGGCGTTGTCGAGGTGCGCGAGCACCGTCTTATCGAAATCAAGCTGCTCGTGCTCCTGGGCGAAGTAGCCGACCTCGACGTTGGCGCCGAACTTCACCACGCCGCCCGAGGACAGCTGGGTGCCCGCGAGGCAGCGCAGCAGCGAGGACTTTCCCGCGCCGTTCTTGCCCACGATGACGATGCGATCTCCGCGGCGCGTGATGAAGTTCACGTCGCGCAGCACCTGCTGGCTGCCGTAGCGCACGGCGACGTGCTCGACGGTCATCGGCACGTCGCCGCTGCGCGGAGGGGCCGGCAACTTAAAGGTGACGGAGCGCTCGCGCTTGGTCACCTCGACGCGGTTGTCACGCATCTT
>JAJZSX010000104.1 GCA_021849435.1 Actinomycetes bacterium
AACCGGACCAATGACCCCGGTCGGTCCGATGATGGCCGCGCTCGCACCGAAGTCACTCATCGACAACCGATTCACGAACTTCGCCGCGGCACCGGACGGATCGAACTGAGGCAGTCCGGCGCTCGTGAGGACGAAGGACGTGAACCGACTGGCCACGAATGAACCCGTGGCACTGAGCGTGACGCTTAGGACCGCCGAGTACTTGAGCGGCCCGACGGTGGCGAAGTCGTAGTAGTTGACGAAGTCCCCCAGGCTGTAGTCGATGAGGTGACCGCGGTACCACTCGAGACCGCGCAGCACGTGGGGACCACTGGCGATGACGAGGTCGGCGCCGTCGTCGATCGCGGCGTGGGCGAATTGGTACGGGTTGCCCCGGTCCTCGCCGGCAAAGGTCTCCACGCGACGCGTCACGTGGGCGGCGTTGGGACCTTCTGCACCGGCGTGCATGTAGACGACCACCACCTGGGCCTCACGGTGCGCGTCGGCGATCAGGGTCGCGGCCTGGGCGAGATCGAGCATGTCGTTGGTGCTGTAGTAGGGCGCGAAGTCGACGAAGGCGACGCGCACCGAGCCTTCGTGCACGAGGCCGATCTGCCCGGGCAAACCGGCCTGGACGATCCCGGCGCGGGCGAGGGCCCGCGACGTGCTGGCGATCCCCGGGGCGCCGTAGTCGTAGGCGTGATTGTTCGCGCTGTTGAGCACGGTGAAGCCCGCCGCCCGGTAGTCCTGGGCAAAACTCGGCGGCACCTTGAACGCGTAACAGTACGGCGACGGCGGCCGACACTTGGAACGCTTCGCTGCGGTCATCGTTCCCTCTAGGTTGCCGAACACGATCGGCGCGTCGAGGTAGCGCCGCAGCGGCGCGACGTAGCCCGCCGGGTCGGGCGGCAGCGTCGGGGTGTTGCCGAGCTCGGTGTCGCCGACGGCGTCGATGGTGACGGTCGGGGCGGTCGCGGTGGTAGTGGTAGTGGTCGGGATCGATGGCAGTGAGGTCGTCGGCACGACGGTCGTCGTCGTGGTCGAGGTCGACGTACGCAGCGCAACCAACGTCACAGTGGCGGCGCCCGCGAGCACGACGGCCCCGGCCGCACCCACGAACCAGGCGCGTCTCGCGGACTGGGACGCGTGGCGTCCTACCACGGCTGGGTTTCACCGGGGTTGGTGGACTGGAAGACGGCGAAGAAGTCCTTGGTGCTCGGGTAGAGGAACCGGTTCGGGATCTGGTTCGGGTTCGGCACGACCAACGACGGCGCGCCGGCCCCGGGGCGGGCGTAGGCGACGAAGATCGGCCACTCGGGGTTGATGTCGAGTTCCATGGCTCGCACACAGTGCAGGTCCACCATCACCTGAGCCAGGCTCGCCGCGGTCTGGGCGGGGGCCGCCGCGTAGATCAGGTTGCCCGCCGCGTCCACACCGAGCGCCGTTCGCCACACCGCGGGCGCCCCGTGCAAGGTCAGCCCCCAGGCGCCGTTGTTCGCGGCGAGGGCCGTCGGTCGCGCCTTCGCGACCAGCAGTGTCAGGTTCTGTCGGGCCATGACCACGTTCGCACCCGGGCGCGGTCCCCCGGCCCAGCTCACCACGTTCACCGTGCCGTTGGTGTAGCGCACCACCGTCGCCAGTCCGCGGACCATCGGGAAGTAGAGCGTTCGATTCACATAGAAGCCGCCGGCGCTGTCGGCTTCGTAGAACCCGGCGTTGAAGGTCGCGAGCAGTCGGCCACGGGCCGTCGGTGGGACCTCCTCGGGCCCGCGCGCCAGACTCGTCGCGCCCGGGCCCAGGTAACCGGGATAGAGCGCCAGGATCGAGGCTGAACTGCGTAGCCACGAGGCGTACACGACGGTCGCTTCGTGCGGGTCGGGCCGGAAGGTGGTGGTGAACACCGTGGGCACCCGCGACCACGGGTCGAGCCGGCGCCAGCGTGAACACAACGCCGCGGGGCCCTTCGATACGGGGGTCGAGCCGTGCAGACACACCGGTTGCGGCGACGCACGCACCGACGCCGTCGCCTCGAGCGACGGGGACAGCACCAGCACGGCGAGTGCCACCATCCAGATCCTCGCGCGCATCACTCCTCCCTGGACCAATCCTACGAAACAGGCCCTCACCGACCCGTCCTCGTGCGATACCCTCCACGGTGGAGGACCGTGGAGGGCGATGAGCAAGAGCGTTGACGGCATCGACCTCTCAGCGAAACTCTCGCGCGAGGAATCTGAATCGCGCGTCCTCGCCGCCCAGCGCCGACTCGTACACCTTCGTCTGTTGACGGCGGGGCTGCTCGAGCCCCACGAGGTCGGACCCGGGCTGGTGGTGCTCTTCGAGGGTTTCGACGCGGCCGGCAAGGGAGGCGCCATCCGCCGTCTCACTGGAGCCCTGGACCCGCGTCACGTTCGGGTCATCCCGATCAGCGCGCCCACCGACGAGGAACGACGCCACCACTTCCTCTGGCGGTTCTGGCCGAACCTGCCGGGCTGGGGCGAGATGACGGTCTTCGACCGGTCCTGGTACGGCCGGCTGCTCGTCGAACGCGTCGAGGGACTGATCGACCACGACACCGTGCGCCGCTCGGCCGACGAGATCGTCGAGTTCGAGCGCGCACTCGTGAACGACGGGGTGACGATCATCAAGTTTTGGCTGCACATCTCGGACGGCGAGCAGCTGTCGCGGTTCAATGACCGAGCGAAGGACCCGCTCAAGCACTGGAAGCTCACTCCGGACGACTGGCGCAATCGCGCAATGCGTCCGGCGTACCTCGAGGCACTCACCGACATGCGCGACTGGACCGACCACGGCCACGCCCACTGGGACATCATCGCCGCCGAGGACAAGCACTACGCCCGCGTGGCGGTGCTCGAGACGGTCATCGACCGCTGGGAACACGACCTGGAGCGCCGCGGCGTGCACGTCCCGCCGGCGCGCGGCGATGACTATCTGCATTAGCGATTTCTGACACACTGGGGCATGACCTCGCGCTACGGCATCACCATCCCCTTCGATGGCATCTCACTGGGCGAACATCGCGCCTGGTACTCGCGACTGGTCGAACTCGGCTACACCGACGTGTGGTCGGCCGAGGTCGACGGGACCGACGGGTTCACGCCGCTGGCGCTAGCCGCGGCGTGGGAGCCGCGACTCAATCTCGGGCTCGCCGTGGCACCCGTCTTCACCCGCGGTCCGGGGCTGCTCGCGATGACCATCGCCGCCCTCGCCGAGGTGGCCGGGGAACGACTCACCGTCGGGCTCGGCGCCTCGAGCCAACCGGTCGTTGAGCGCTGGAACGGGATCGCCTACGACCGGCCCTTCGCACGCACGCGCGACGTGCTGCGTTTCGTGAATCGGGCGCTCGACGGCGAGAAGATCGACGAGGACTTCCCCACCTTCAGCGTCCACGGCTTTAAGCTCTCGCGGCCCGTGACGGATCGGCCCCGCATCCTGCTCGGGGCGCTGCGCCCGGGCATGCTGCACCTAGCCGGCGCCGAGGCCGACGGGGCGATCCTCAACTGGCTGGCCGTCGAGGACGTCGCCACCTGCCGGGCCGAGGTGGGCCCCGACAAGGCCATCGCGGCTCGCTTGTTCGTCGTACCCACCGCCGACGCCGACCTCGCGCGAAGCGTCGGACGACGGATGATCTCCTCGTACCTCACGGTCAACGCCTACGCCGAGTTCCATCGTTGGCTCGGTCGCGGGGAGGCACTCACGCCGATGTGGGACGCCTGGGCCGCCGGTGACCGCAAGCTCGCCAACGCGGCGATTCCCGACGAGGTCGTCGACGCACTGATCGTCCACGGATCATTCGACGCCTGCCGCGATCACGTCCAGCGCTACGTCGAGGCCGGCGTCTCGATGCCGACGATCGCGATTGTGCCCGTGGGCGTCACCCTCGAGGAGGCCATCGTCGGCCTCGCGCCGCGCTGAGCGACATCCCTACACTGGCACTGGAGGTTGCGATGGGTAAGAAGAAGACCAAGCACGAGGTCCCGGTGCGTATCGGCGTGGTGGACACGATGTTCGCCCGCTACGACATGGGTGGCGCGGCGCGCGCCGAGTTGGCGGACTGTCCGGGATACGGGAGTCGTTTCACCGTGGTCTCCAAGACAGTCCCCGGTTTCAAGGACCTCGCGGTAGCGGCGAAGAACCTCATCGAGCGCGACGGCTGTTCGATCGTGGTCGCCCTCGGCATGCCGGGCAAGGCACCCATCGACAAGCAGTGCGCCCACGAGGCGGCCCTCGGCATCATGCAAGCCCAACTCCTCACCTCGACACCCATCCTCGAGGTCTTCGTCCACGAGGACGAGGCCGACGACCCCGAAGTCCTAGCGTCGGTGTTCAAGAACCGCTCGGCCAAGCACGCGCGTAACGCGTACTGGATGCTGTTCGAACCCGAGCAGCTCGCCCGCCGGGCTGGTCAGGGCGTGCGTCAGGGCTTCGAGGACGCGGGGCCGCTCGGCGTCGCCTGATCCTCGGCGCGAACGGCCCCTTGGCAGTTCACTATGCTCACCAGGGTTAGTCCGCCCCGAGGAGGATCCATGCCCGAAGCCGTCATCGTCGCCACCGGTCGTTCGCCCATCGGTCGAGCGTTCAAGGGGTCGCTGGTCGACGTACGCCCCGACGACCTCGCCGCCCACGTCGTCGCCGAGGTCCTGGCCAAGGTGCCCCAGTTGGACCCGACGACCATCGACGACCTGATGATGGGCTGTGGCCAGCCGGCCGGCGAGTCAGGATTCAACATCGCGCGCGTCGTCGCCATTCTCGCCGGGCTCGACACGGTGCCCGGCGTCACCGTCAACCGCTACTGCTCGTCGTCGCTCCAGACGATTCGCATGGCCGCGCACGCGATCAAGGCCGGCGAGGGCGACGTCTTTATCGCCGCTGGCGTCGAGACCGTGTCGCGCTTCGGCAACGGGGCCTCGGACATCGCCAAGGCGATGAACCCGCGCTTCGACGAGGCCATCGCGCGCACGACGGCTCGTTCGGCGCGCGCCGGTGACCCGTGGACCCCGAGTCCCGGGCTCCCCGACGTCTACATCGCGATGGGCCAGACCGCCGAGAACGTCGCCGAGTTCGAGCAGGTGTCGCGCGCCGAGATGGACGCGTTCGCCCTGCGCAGCCAAGAGCTCGCCGTCGCGAGCCAGCACAACGGCTTCTTCGAGCGCGAGATCGTCCCCATCACACTCCCCGACGGGCGCGTGATCGCGACCGATGACGGCCCTCGGGCCGGCACCACGCTCGAGAAGCTGGCCGCCTTGGCCCCGGTCTTTCGCGAGGGCGGCACCGTCACCGCGGGCAACGCCTGCCCGCTCAACGACGGCGCCGCGGCCGTGATCGTCATGAGCGACACCCGCGCCAAGGCGCTCGGGTTGACGCCCCTGGCGCGGATCGTCTCGAGTGGGGTCAGCGCTCTCAACCCCGAGATCATGGGCCTCGGTCCCGTTGAAGCGAGCCGTCAGGCGTTGGCCCGCGCCGGGCTGAGTATGGACGACATCGACCTGGTCGAGATCAACGAAGCCTTCGCGGCTCAGGTGATCCCCTCGGCCAAGCACCTCGGCATCAACTGGGACAAGCTCAACGTGAATGGCGGGGCCATCGCGCTCGGCCACCCCTTCGGCATGACCGGGGCGCGCATCATGACCACCTTGCTCAACGGCCTCGAAGACCGGGACAAGCGCTACGGACTGGAGACGATGTGCGTCGGCGGCGGCCAGGGCATGGCCATGATCGTCGAGCGGCTCAGCTGAGCGGTCGCCCGGTCGACCGGGCATCGGGGTCGGCGACGTACCGGTCGTGCTCCTCGTCTGAGACGGCCCGGGCCTCGTCGGGCAAGAGGACGGGTATCGACCCGCGCACCTCGTAGGCGACGCGACGACGCGGGTTGTAGAGCACGCTCGCGTCCGACAGGTACAGCAGTGGGCCGTGATCGACGGGGTCCTCCAACAACTCCAGCAGGAACGGGTCGAGGGCCATCACGCCTCCTTGATCATCGCGACGACCTCATCGACGTGGCGCGCGCAGCTCGGCTCGTCTCGCGCTTCGACGTTGAGCCGTAGCAGTGGCTCGGTGTTCGAGGGTCGCAGATTGAACCACCAGCTCCCGAAATCGGCGCTCAGCCCATCCATCTCGTCGACCGCCACACCCTCGTTACGCAGGCGTTGGGCGACGGCGTGCACCGTGCCGGCGGGATCGGCCACCTCGGTGTTTCGCTCGCCGGAGGAGGCGTAGCGCTGAAAGGGTGCCTGCAGCGCCGACAGCGGCACGTCCGAGCGGCTGAGCAACTCAAGCACGATCAAGGCGGTGATGATGCCCGAGTCGGCGCGATAGTTGTCCCGGTAGTAGTAGTGGCCCGAATGCTCCCCACCGAAAATGGCGCCGGTCTCGGCCATGACCTGCTTGATATAGCTGTGGCCGACGCGCGTGCGCACGCCGACCCCGCCGTGCTCGGCTATGACCTCGGGCACGGACTTTGAGCAGATGAGGTTGTAGAGCACGGTCGCGCCGGGATGGCGGTCCAAGAGCGCGGCGGCCACCATCGCGGTGGTCGTCGAGCCCGAAACGGGCTCGGCACGCTCATCAACGACGAACACCCGGTCGGCGTCACCGTCGAAGGCGAGCCCGATGTCGGCCCCGGTCTCGAGGACGCGACGTTGCAGGTCCACGAGGTTGGCCGGGTTGAGCGGGTCCGCGGGATGGTTGGGAAAGGTCCCGTCCAGTTCTGGGTACAGCACGTCGAGCTCGACGGGCAGGCCCGCGAAGACTCGGGGCGCGACGAGACCCCCCATCCCGTTGGCGACGTCGGCCACGATGCGCAGCGGGCGCAATGCCGTGACGTCGATGAAGGAGTGCACGTGGGCGATCCAGTCGGGCCAGAGGTCCCGTTCGACCCGGTCCGCGTGAGGTTCGGCGTCGACGCCGAGCAGCCCCTGCGCGTCGGCGGCGATGTCGAGGAGCCCGGACTCCACACCGACCGGCCGGGCGCCGGCCAGACACAGTTTGATCCCGTTGTAGCGGGCCGGGTTGTGCGACGCGGTGAACATGGCGCCCGGCGCGTCGAGAAACCCCGACGCGAAGTACAAGAGGTCCGTCGAGGCGAGGCCGAGGTCAACGACCTCGACGCCTTCGCCACGCGCTCCGTCGCTGAATGCCGCGCTGAGCGACACGCCGGACTGGCGCATGTCCCGGGCGATCACGAGCCTCGGTGACCGGGCGAAGCGAGCGAACGCCACGCCCACCGCCCGCGCGACGACCTCGTCGAGTTGATCGGGATACGTCCCGCGCACGTCATAGGCCTTGAAGATGGCGCCGGTATCCACGCTGGTCATGCTACTGCCGGGACCGTCGGCGCCTCTTGTACGCGTTCCACGCCACGACCAGGCCGAGCGCGACGGTTACGTCGCTCAGCCAGTTACCGAGGGTCACCGCCGGCGTCGATCCGTAGACCAGCGAGACGTCGTGACTCGTGGGCACGACCACCATGAGGTTGGGGCTGACGCGGTACGGTCCCGTGGCCCCGATCGCGTGCCACCGGGGGTAGTACGAGATCTTGACGAGGGTCGGTACGCCCAGGCGGTCCACGTGGAACGAGATCCGCTGGAGGCCAACGACCACGTGGGTCACGGTCTCCTTGGCCAGCGGGGCGCTCGGGTGCAGGTGGGTGATCGACGAGGCGCGCGGCCACGAGGGCGGTCCGCTCGCCGCGGCGAGCACCGACCATCGGGCCGGGTCGAGCCACCACGTCGTGTTGGCGGCGAGCCACGCGGTGCGACTCGCGAGGC
>JAJZSX010000105.1 GCA_021849435.1 Actinomycetes bacterium
GTCGAAGTAGGCCATTGAGGGACTCGACGTTGATCGGGTTCATGGTGGGGTCGAGCGGGGCGACCCAGATGCCCGAGGCGATGATGGCTAGGAACGCCTGAGCGAACTGGAGGGGATCGCGGATCAGGAGTCCGACCCGGTCGCCGCTTCGCAGCGCGAGTCCGGCCAGCCGCGAGGACCACCAGTTCGTGGTGCGCTCGAGGTCAGCAAAGGAAACGACCTCGGTGGAACGCAGCCGCAGGAGGTACGGAGCATCCCCGTACTGCTCGGACCGTCGCGCGATCAGAGCGCCCAGAGACTGCGTGTGCTCGTCGCTCACGAGACTCCTCGGACGCGTTCGCGTCGATTGACGACATGACGCAACGGGTGGATGTCGTAGTGCATCGCAGGGTTCGCTCGGTGGTGGCGCATTCAGTGGGTCTGGGTCCAGACGGCTTTGGTCTCGAGGAACTCGTCGATGTGCTCAACCCCGCCCTCACGGCCGTAGCCGCTCATCCGGTAACCGCCGAAGGGAACAGCGGGGTCCATCTGGCCGTAACAGTTGACCCAGACGGTCCCGGTGCGCAGGGCGTCCACGGTACGAGTGGCCTTGGTGAGGTCGTTGGTCCACACGCCACCACCCAGACCAAAGGGGCTGGTGTTGGCGAGCTTGATGACGGACTCGTAGTCGTCGAAGGCCATGACCGAGACGACCGGTCCGAAGATCTCCTCTTTCGCGACGCGCATGTCGTTGTCCACATCCGTGAAGATCGTCGGCGCCACGAAATAGCCATTCGCGTAGTCGCCCTCGGTGAGTCGCGTACCCCCGGTGTAGACGGCGGCCCCCTCGGCACGTCCGACGTCGAAGTAGTCGGTCACGCGCTCGAGCTGAGTCTGCGAGACGAGTGGCCCGAGCTGGGTGGCGTCGTCGAGCCCGTTACCCACGGTGAGCGAGTCCGTGTAGGACGACATGGCCGCGACAAAGTCGTCGTAGATGCCGCGTTCAACGAAGAGCCGCGTACCCGCGCTGCACACCTGTCCCGAATTGGTGAAGGCCGCCATTGCCGCGCCGGGGACCGCGAGGTCGAGGTCCGCGTCGTTGAAGACGATGTTGGGCGACTTGCCGCCGAGTTCCAGGGTCACGCGCTTCAAGGTGGTGGCGGCTGCGCGCACGATGGCCTGGCCCGTCGCCGTTGACCCAGTGAAGGCGATCTTGTCGACGCCGGGGTGAGCGCTCAACGCGGCACCGGCCGTCTCACCGTAGCCGGTCACGACGTTCACGACACCATCAGGCAGGCCGGCCTCAAGAAGCATCTCGCCCAACCAGAGCGCACTGAGGGAGGCCTCCTCAGCCGGCTTGAGCACGACGGTGCAACCGGCGGCGAGGGCGGCGCCGACCTTCCAGATGAACGCGATGTGGGGATTATTCCACGGGATGATGGCCGCAACCACGCCGACTGGTTCGCGCAAGGTTTGGGTATGGAAGTTGCCCGGGACGGAATTGGCGATGGTCTCGCCACGCAGGGCCGTGGTGAGACCGGCGTAGAAGCGGGCCATGCCGACCGCTCGACGCAGGTTTCCTCGCATTCGCTGGATCGGGGCGCCCATGTCGAGGGTGTCCAGGACGGCCAGGTCCTCGTGTCGCGACTCGACTAGGTCGGCGAAGCGCAGCATGATCCGTTGGCGGTCAAAGGGCTTCATCGTCGACCACGGGCCGTTGTCGAAGGCGCGACGTGCGGCCGCGACCGCCCGGTCGACATCGGGCGTGTCGCCCGCAGGCAGTCGGGCGAGGAGTTGTCCCGTCGCCGGATTTAGCGTGTCGAAGATCTCGCCGGAGACCGCCGGGACGAATGCACCATCGATCAGCATCGATGCGTGACCGCCGGAGACGAATCGTTCAATCGCCGAGGGGACGAAGACTTCCTGTGGCATCAATGACCCCTTGCTTAGTGTCGGTGGAATACCGCCACGTCGCCCGTCCTTGCAACCGGTGGCGTCGTCACGGTGTTCCTCATAAAAGTTAGCCCCGCCACGGTGGCGGCAACACCGCCTCGATGGCGGTGGCGATGACGCGATAGCCATCGTTGTTCGGGTGATCGTCGGGCCCGAAGGGGTAACCGGTGCAGTTCCAGGTGAGTTGGCAGGTCCTCGCCACGTTCAAGGGCACCACGCCAACGCCCTTTAGCTCCACGGCCCTACGGTTGTCGAGTTGGTAGGCGCCCGCTACATTCGCCACCGGGATGCCCGACGCATGGTACAGGCGTATGAGATCGGTGTCGAGCGCCGACATCACCTGGAGGGTCCGTGTGGCCACCGCAACGTGGATGCCCCCCTGCAGGTACTTCGAGAGGAATGGATCGCCGTAATCGAGGCCAATGAAGTGGACGTTGGGTCCCGCGGCCGCTTTGAGCGCGCTCAGCACCGGCGTGAGATCGCGAGTCACGTTCGCCAGGCCCGTGGCGACACACGCCTCGTCCACGACGGCGGTGTTGAGACAGGGTCGCACGTCGTTAAAGCCCAGGTCGATGGTCACGAGGCCGACGGCGTCGTGATTCGCCTCGAGGAACTGTTCCGCGGTGGGTAGTTGGCGCTGGGGCAGCGTGTAGCAGTGGTCGCCGCTGAGGAGCATGGACTCAACGGTCTCACCGGGACAACCGATCTGTCGCAACTGCAGGTCGATGCCCTGGGACGACAGGTAGTTGACCACGTCGTTGGCGTAACCGGTGTCGGTGCGGTGGCCGTTGTGTTTCGGGATGCCCGTTGGCTGGAAACCCAACGACGACGATGCGCCGATGTCGAGGTAGAACCCCGAGGTCACGGTGGCACTCGACCCAGCGAAGGGGTGGACCAGCAGATAGGTGCCGATCAGGACGGCGACGATGACGACAATCGCGAGCCGTCGGACAAGCTGCAAGAACACGTGAGATACCCCGAAATGGATAGACGGTGTACCTAGTTTGACATATTCCCCTGCGACCGTGGTGTCAGCCGGATGTCGCCCGACTGTGCTCGCGGAAGGTTCTGCGATCCATAACCCGAGGTGGGAGCCGTAATTCGAAGGGTTGTACGGACGCGGCATCGTGGGTTCGCAGAGCGAGGAACTTCGGCTGAACGACACAACAGTGCGAGGCGTCGACCATCGTTGCGTTGTGCACGAGTGAGTACGATGGCCGAGACCACGGGGAGGTGCGGTACGCGACGTGAATGGCCCACTCGCACGAGGAACACGGTGAACGCACCGGCGTCGGCCGCTGTCACGAGGCGGCCCTGGTCGTTGCGGCGATTCCCGCTTCGCTATCTCGGGGTCCTCGTGGGTTCACTCGTCGCGTGGCAGGTGGTGGCGGTCAGTCACGTGTTTCCGAGTTTCGCCTTCCCGTCGCCGGCGAGCACCTGGGACTCGTTCCTCCAGACATTGCGCCACGGGTATCAGGGCTCGACGCTCCTCGATGATCTGATGGTGAGCCTGGAACGGGTGTCGATCGCCTACGTGGGGGCCGTCGTTCTCGGTGTGGTGTTGGGCTTCTCGATGACACAGAGCCGCGCGGTCTTCACGGTGGTCGATCCGTACTTGCAGTTTCTTCGACCGATCCCGCCGCTCGCCTACATCCCCCTCTTCGTCGTCTGGTTCGGGATTGGTGAGATGCCCAAGGTGCTCTTGATCCTCGTCTCGACCGTGCCGGTGATCGTGATCAACACAATCACCGGCGTTCGCTCGACACCCAACTACCGGATCGAGCTAGCTCGAAATCTCGGCGCCAATCGACGACAGATCCTCACCCGGGTCGTCTTTCCGTCGGCGCTGCCGGACATTTTTACGGGTATGAAGGTGGCCATCGGCGTGGCGTGGAGCACCCTCGTCGCGGCCGAGCTCATCGCGGCGAGCCGCGGGCTCGGCTGGTTGATTGAACAGGCGGGGACCGAGTTGCAGACGGGAATCGTGGTGACGGGGATCATCTTGATTGGAATCATGGGTTACCTCATGGACCTGGCCATCCGCGTCCTCGAACGCGTGGTCATCCCGTGGCGCGATTTCGTGTGATCGCTACGGACCCCCATTCGGTACGCGGTGGTGGGATTTCTTGACCGTTACCAACGCGCGGGTCGAGCGGTGTCTGTAAGAATGCAGCCGGGCCTGTTAGCGCGTCCACCGGGCGGGGAATTCGAGTGGACGAGTTGGCGGCGCGAATCAGACCTGAGGGAGGTCCAATGCAAAGGTTTCGTCGGCTGACGGGTATGGCGGTGTCACTGGCGCTCGCCGGTGTGGCGATGCCACTCACGAGCGGACTGTTCGCGGCGACGCCGAGTGCGGCGTCGGTGAATGCGGGCTCTATCGCGATCGGCTACGAGAACAACGGCGCGGACCCGTCGATTATCTCGGTGGCCAACAAGTACTTCCAACGAGAGATGGGCCGTGACGTGCGTCTCAAGTTGTTCACGTCGGGACCTGCCGCGCTCACGTCGCTCGCGTCGGGTCAGCTGCCCTTCATGTGCGGGTTGGGCATGCCACCGGTGATCGCGGCCATCGCCCAGGGTGTCCCGCTCCAGGTGGTGTTCAACCAGGAGCGCTACACCAAGGATGCGGGACTTGTCGTGAAGTCCTCGAGCGGCATCAAGTCGGTGGCGGGTCTCGCCGGCAAGAGCGTCGGGCTCGTGATCGGATCGCAGTCGTCCTTCGAGCTCGCCACGTACGCCAAACAGGCAGGACTCAATCTCTCGTCGGTGCGCCTAGTGAATCTCACACCGCCAGAACTGCAAAGTGCGTGGTCGACCGGGCGCATCGAGGCGGCGGTCGTCTGGGACCCGGTCTATGACTTCCTCGTCACCCACGGCGGGCGGATCCTCATGGACGACTCGAAGCTTCCCGTGACCGCGACGTCCTTCAACATCTGCGTGGCGAACAAGTCCTTCGCGTCCAAGCACCCGGCGGTCGCCAAGGCGTTCGTGAAGGCGCTGGGTGACGGTGTCAACTTCCTCCAGTCCCACCGGTCGGCTGCGATGCGGGTCATGGCCAAGGCGGCGGGTATCTCCGTGGCGACCGCCAAGATCGAGATCGCCGGGTACCAGATCTACTCCGTGGCCGATCAAGCGACCAGTGCGGTACTGGGAACCTCACCGGCGACCAGCGCGAAGTCGGGCACGGCCCAGTCACTGCTCAATAACTGGAAAGCGCTCTACAACGCGGGGACGATAACGGTGAAGCCACCCAAGTCGACGGGCGTGTTCGTGAACCCGAGTTACGCGAAATAGCGAGTTCGCTTGGTACTGCGCGTAGATAAGGTTTGTAAGACCTTCGACAGCGACGACGCGAGACGTTCGACGCACCAGGTGTTCGACGAGTTCTCACTCGATATCGCCGACGGCGAATTCGTGGCGGTGCTCGGTCCCTCGGGATGCGGTAAGACGACGTTGCTGCGTATGATCGCGGGCTTCGAACGCCCCGACACGGGACGCATCATCTTCGACGGGAGCGACGTCACGGGTCCCGCGAGCGATCGCGTCGTGGTCTTTCAGCAACCTGGATTGTTCCCGTGGATGGACGTGCGTCACAACGTGGCCTTCGGGCTGCAACTGCGCCGTCGTCGCATCGATTGGCGCCCCGTGGACGAGATCTTGGCGACCGTGGGCCTGAGCGAGTTCGCGGGCCACGCGCCTTATGAGCTCTCGGGAGGGATGCAACAGCGCGTGGCGTTGGCCCGCTCACTCGTGATGCGCCCGAAGATGCTCTTGATGGACGAGCCGTTCGCCGCACTCGACGCGCACCTGCGCCACGCCATGCAGGTGTTCCTACGCGAACTGTGGTCGGAGATCCGCACCACGGTGCTCTTCATCACCCACGACGTCGAAGAGGCGATCGTGCTCGCCGAACGCGTCGTCGTGCTCGGTTCAAACCCCGGGCGGATCCTCGGCGAACTCGACGTGCGCGACGTGCACCCGAGCAGCGCCGACCTATTGGACAACGCTCACTACCGACGACTGCGCCACCGCGCCATCGAGCTCCTCGGTGAGGTGCCCTAGCGGGTCTTCGCTCCGTCGGCGACGCGAGGCAGGGACGGAGCGCGTAGTGCGTTCCGTCGAGACGTCAGCGTGAGGGTGATGATGGTCCGGGTGGTCACGATGAGCCAGAAGAGCACGAGGACGACAGCGAACGCGGCCCCAAGCCACCGCAACGCGCTGAGATCCCAACTCTGCGCGAGGACGAGCGTCGCGGTCGTGTAGGCGCCGAGCGGGAAGGTGAAGGCCCACCAGCCAATGCCGAAGGGGAGCGGTCCGGTCCGCAAGTAGCGAACGAGCAGGATGGTTGCTGCGATCAACCACCAGGCACCGAATCCCCACAGGGCGGTGGCGAAGAGGTTCGAGAAGACTTCGATGCTGGGATCTATCGGCCCGTAGAGCCCGGCACCCGCCGCGGCCATTTTCACCAGGGTTACCGTGCCGATGCCGATCGGCCCGAGACCGATCCACAGCGCCGGGGCCAGTGCGGCGTGGGGTAGCGGATGCACGATGAGCCGCTGGAACAGCATCGCGAGGATCATCACGTAGAGCACGAACCCGATACCCCAGAAGGCGTAGGACATGAAGAGCAGCGCGCGCGCCGTCGCGGGCGATGAGCCAGACATCAACGGCAGGATGACGAGCGGGACGATGATGTTGACCACGGGCGGGATGAACCAACTGCCGTTGACAGCCTCAGCGTTCACCGCCGGATGCACGAAGAGCAGATAGGCGAAGACGACGCTTATGGCGAGTGCCGCGGGCACGCCGACCCAGTCGAGTGCCGCGACCACCGTTCGAACAGTGTTCGGCGCGAACCACGTCGGGCCAACGGCGGCCATCGTGGCGGCGATGACCAGGATGCCACCGGGGAGCGTGCCGTAAAGGCCACCCTGGACGGGATCGCGCAGGCTCGCCGCCGCGGCGTCGGGGTGCCAGACGATTCTCGCGAGGTAGGGAATCAGCAGACCGATCGCGAGAACGATGGAGACGATCGTCATAACCTGGGCCACGACACGCGTCGTCGCGGCGAGTCCCGTGAAGTTACCGGGATTCTGCATCGAGATGATGGCGATGACCGCCGTACCCATCACCGCGCCGTACCAACCCGGATGGAAGTCTCGCAGGGCGCTCGTCGCGAGGGCTGGCTCGTTCGCGTGGTCGCTCTGAACGCGAGTCGCCGTCGGTGGCGCCTCGCCGATGCTGGCGTGTCGTGATACTGATTCAGCGGTACGCACGGTGGTGACCACCTCACTCTCCGATACGCGGTGTGACGGATTCACACCGAATACATCGATAAGCGTAAATGTAATTATCGCGTCCGTCTAGGGACTTTTGTCCCGATGCCGACGGGGTGGTCGCAAGATACGGCGACACTACGTCGCTGGTCCACGGCGCCGGCTCGCGAGGGTGCGGCGGTCGTCACCGTACACTCGGAGTGGTGGAACTCGTCCTTGGCGTAGTGGGTCACTCGTGGCGCTCGTGACCGATCAGGACTGGCCCGCACTTGGCGAGGCCACTCTGGGTACGGGCGAGGCGGTGGCGTTAGCCCGGTTGCTCGGGGCGCTGGCCGACCCGATTCGACTGCGACTGATCTCGATCATCGCCGAACGCGGACCCACGTGCGCCTGTGACCTCGTCGGTCCACTCGAGCGCAGTCAACCGACGATCTCGCACCACACGAAGGTCCTCGCCGAGGTCGGGCTCTTGCGAGGAACCAAACACGGCCGATCGATCTGGTGGAGCGTGGATCGCGACCGCCTGGCCA
>JAJZSX010000106.1 GCA_021849435.1 Actinomycetes bacterium
AGCCCTCCTGGGCCGCGATCTCCTTCGCACCGAGCTTAAAGAGTCCGTGCTCGTCACACTTGTCAACCAGCGGGGCGTACCGAAAGGCGATCTCGTGTTGCCCGAAGTTGCACTCCCCCTTCAATGACTCGACCTCCATACCGGCGCCGCGCATCGAGCGCCGTATCCGCCCGAGCAGGGGTTCAACGCGTGAGGTCCCCAAGATGGAGTAGTCGACATTGTATTGATTGGCGGGCGTGAGGTCTCGATACCCCGCGTCCCACGCCTCCTCGTAGGTGTCGGCGAAGACGAGGAACTCCAATTCGGTCCCGGTGAAACCCACCCACCCGCGATCGTCAAGACGTTCGACCTGGCGCTGGAGTATCTGTCGCGGCGACACGGCGACGGCGGCACCGTCAATGGTTTGAACATCGGCGAACACCACCGCGGTGGATTCGTGCCACGGTACCGCGCGCACGGTCGAGAAGTCGGGTACGAATGCCAGATCACCGTAGCCCCGCTCCCAGGACGTCAGGGCGAAGCCATCGACGGTACGCATGTCGACGTCGGACGCGAGGACATAACTGCAACCCTCTCCTGCGCCTTCGAGGAACTCGCGCGCGAAGAACCGCCCATCGATCCGTTTACCTTGCAGGCGGCCTTGCATGTCGGTGATCGCGAGAATCACCGTGTCGATCTCATCGCGCTCGATAAGTTCGAGTAACACCTCTAGAGACATTCGACCCGTCGTCATGGCTCCTCCGCCTGAGCCGCGTGGGCGGCGCACTGATTCCTCACCATATCGGACGCGACGCGTTCAACTCCAACCGCCGACGACAGCGAGTACCCCCTCGTACCAGGCGTAAAGCGGCTCCGATGGCGTTCTGCAGCCCCCCAACGACTCGTAACATCAAATCGTGCGAGAACAGACCGACGACGTGGACCACGCCCTGTCGTGGGCGACGACGCGCTACGGCGACGCGAGTCCATTCCATTTCTTCACCGTGCGCGAACAATTCGGCGGCGCGCAACGCGACGGCGACACGATCTGGTTCACGGTCGAACGGGAGGAGGCATTCGGCCTGAGCGCCGGTTCGGCCGCGAGTCCGCTCGACGAATGGCGAACGTGCCTCATCGTCGACTCGTCACTCGGGGACCGCGCCGGCGAGCTCAGACTGCGGAGCAACTGGGACTTCTACACCCGTCGTACCGAGGCGACTCACGATGACGTTGACGTCGTCGAGGTGACCGACGAACTCGCGATCACGGCGCTCCTTGAGCGAGATGCCCCGCGTTCATCGGTCTGGCCCGGAGCGGAGTCGGTGGTCTCGTGGTACGGCATCTGGGACGGGACGATCCTGAGCGCGGTCGCGGCTCTCACGCGGTGGCGATCGGGCTATCACGTCATAGCCTCCGTGGCCACGGCGAGTTCCTACCGTGGCCACGGACTAGCGCGACGCATCATGCGCGGCGTCGTCGGTGCCGCGCACGCGCGCGGCGTGCCCTGGGTCGGACTGGGCGTCGCCCATTCAAACCACGTCGCCCAGCGCGTCTATCGCGACACGGGATTCACCGAACGGGCCCGATTCTCTCGATACGGGCTCCCCGAGGGTTAGTCCGCCGGGCGAAGGATCGGACGAAGCGCGTCGAGAGTGGCGGGGTTATCGATTGTCGACGGTACCGGCATGTCGACGCCGTCGGCGATCGCCCGCATCGACTTGCGCAACACCTTGCCCGATCGAGTCTTGGGCAGCGCGTCCACGATGTCAACCTGACGAAGGCTCGCGACCGCTCCGAGCTGGTCTCGGACCTTCTGGACCAGTTCAGCCGCGATTTCGTCGTGGTCTCGCTCGACACCGGCCTTCAGGACGGCGAGCCCGCGTGGAATCTGTCCCTTGAGCGCGTCGGCCACACCGATGACGGCGCATTCGGCGACGTCGGGGTGCGACGCGATGATTTCCTCGATCTCACCGGTGGAGAGCCGGTGACCCGCCACGTTGATGACGTCGTCGACGCGACCCATGACGAAGAGATACCCGTCCTCGTCGAAGTGACCACCGTCTCCCGTCAGGTAGTAACCAGGAGTGTGACTCAGGTACGTGTCAAAGAACTTCTGGTCGTCGCCCCAGACACCCGCCATGCAGCCTGGCGGCAACGGGAGTTCGATCATGATGAGGCCCTCGGTGTCAGCGGGCGCGCGTTCTCCCGATTCGCCGAAGATCTGCACGTTGAATCCGGGCACCGGCACTGTTGGCGACCCCGGCTTGACGACCATCGGTTCCAGACCCATGAGGTTCGCCGCGACGGGCCAGCCAGTCTCGGTCTGCCACCAGTGATCGATCACCGGGACACCCAACTGTTCGCTCGCCCACGAGTAGGTCTCCGGGTCCAACCGTTCACCGGCGAGGAAGAGGTATTTGAACCCTGACAGGTCGTACTGGCCGATCAGGGACCCGGTGGGATCCTCGCGCTTCACGGCACGGAATCCTGTCGGCGC
The DNA here is from genome assembly GCA_021849435.1 of Actinomycetes bacterium. Next base: position 2,477 of record JAJZSX010000106.1, read on the forward strand.
AGTGAACAAGGTCTTCACGCCCCATTCGGCAATGACTCGCCAGTACGCCCCGGCGTCGGGTGTCCCAACCGGCTTTCCCTCGTAGAGCAAGGTCGTCGCACCGGCGAGCAACGGCGCGTACACGATGTACGAGTGCCCAACGACCCACCCGACGTCAGAGGCCGCCCAGAACACCTCGCCCGCCGTGGTGTCATAGATGTTCGGCATCGACCAGGTCAGTGCGACGGCGTGACCACCGTTGTCGCGCACCACTCCCTTGGGTCGACCAGTGGTGCCAGAGGTGTAGAGGATGTAGAGCGGATCCGTGGCCTGAACCGGCACGCACGGCGCCGCAGCTGCCGAAGCCATCAAATCGTTCCAATCGAAGTCCCGGCCGACTTCCATCGTGGCTTGCGCCTGGGGCCGTTGCACGATGACGCACGCGTCGGGATGATGGCTCGCCTCGCTCAGTGCTGCGTCGAGCAACGGCTTGTATTCGATGACGCGACTTACTTCGATGCCGCAGGACGCCGAGACGACGACCTTCGGTGCCGCATCATTGATACGCATCGCCAACTCGTGCGCCGCGAAGCCGCCGAAGACAACCGAGTGGATGGCGCCAATCCGGGCACAGGCGAGCATCGCGATGAGCGCCTCGGGAATCATGGGCATGTAGATCACCACGCGGTCGCCCTTGGCGACGTTGAGCGACTGAAGCGCTCCCGCGAACCGGGACACCTCGTCGAGCAACTCATCGTAGGTATAGACACGCTTTACCCCGGTGACCGGGCTGTCGTAGATCAGCGCGCGCTGGGCACCGCGTCCCGCCTCAACGTGTCGGTCAATCGCGTTGTAACACGTGTTCATCACGCCATCGCTGAACCAGCGATAGAGGGGCGCGTTGGCGTCGTCGAGGACGACTGACGGACTCTGGTACCAGGTGACGCCCTTAGCGGCCTCGCCCCAGAACTCATTCGGACTCTTGATGCTCTGTTCCCACGCGTCGCGGTATGAACCCATGACCCCCCCCACCATCGCTCGAAATGCCTAGGGCTTATCTAGTGGAGATTCGGGGCTCAGCACAACTTCTCGCTAGGGACCTAAGTCCAATCGATGAACTGGGAATTGACTTACCTGGTCAACTGGGTAGTGCTGCGCTGGGACTCTTGGTCGCTCACCCAGTCACGATCGAGGAGTAGGCCACCAAATTCGACGAGGGCGGTGGCGTCACCGAGAACGACTTGCCCCACCGTGAGAACTTGGTCTTGCCGCTGCCGGTGGTTCCACTCACGACTTCAGAGAGTGGGAGCGCCTTCTTGCCCGACGAGATCGTCAGCACGCTCTTGGTCTTTGACGTGGTGCTCGTCGCGGGCTTCGTCCAGGTCAAGACGTAGTTCTTGTGACGGTTAGTGGTGAGTGACACACCCTTGACAGCCGGCAAGAACGTCGCGAAGGCGGACACGGTGAGATTGGACTGGAACGTCGTGTACGGCGAGGTTCCCGCCTTCATCACGATCACCCTGGTCCCGACCTTCTTCTGCTGGGCGGCGGTGAGGCCGACCAACGTGGTCAAACCCTTGGCGTTCCCGCTCAGGTAGGCGTTCTTCGCGGTGACCCGGATCTCCACCTTGGCCGTGCCCGAGACGAAATACTCCTGTCCGCTCGACGTGCCGAGGTCGGCCGTGACGTGATTCACCGTCTTGCCGGATGTGGACGCAACGACGATATGCACACTCTTCTCACCAATCATGGCGTTCTTGGCCGCGGCCAGCACCGTCGACACCGAGACCTTGCTCGACGCCTGCGAAACCGCTGGCGTGAGGACGACGCCTCCGAGGGCGAGCGAGCTAAGGATGAGAAGGTGCGTTGGTCGAATTGGCATTCACCCAGCCTACGGGCTCTAGCGATGGCGTGGCCCGTCGGGACCTCGAAGAGTCACACCACGTCGGCGAGTGAGAACAGAAGCGACTGCAGGATCTGGACCTCACCCAGTACGGCTTCGTCAGCGCTATTGATCCGTTCGTCGTTGACCAGTCCATGCGCACTGGCGGTCGCACGAAGCGCGACCTGCAGGGTACTCAGCCAGGCCCACGCCTCTCCGTCGTTCAGAAAAGGCTCGTCGACGGTCATCAACGCCAGTTCGGCGTTGGAGCTCATGTCGTGTTGGCGTGCCAGCGTGAGCAAAGGGTCGTCCTGATCTCGACTCGGGTCAATGGGTCCGTTCAACGTCGTGTTCCACTCATCGTCGATATCGTTCTCGGCCGCGACCACTCGACGCACCACCGTGCGCACGACATCGCGGCCAGCTTCGTTGAGTCGAACTTCGATGCGGCCGTCGCGGCGCCGGATGAAGAGCCGTGGCGCCATCAGGCAGCCTCCTCCACGGTGCACTGGAGTCCCGCGACCTGGATCTTCACGCAGTAACGCTCGGCGCGTTCACGCTCACCGGACCAGACAACGGCGCGCCCTTCGTGATGAACCGTCAGCATCAGCTGGGTGCACCTGTTGTTCGAATAGCCGAAGATTCGCTTGAAGATGACCACGACCACGTTCATCGGCGTGACCGGATCGTTCCACACGACGACGTTCCACGGTCGTTTCGTCGCCGTCGTGGTCTCACTTGAAACATCAGATTCTGTAGCGACATCGGCGTCAGTCGATCGCCGACGTGTCGTTTGAGCCATCACACAGTGTCCCAGAGCGCAGAGGAAAATGAAAGCAGCCGTAAAATCTACGAGGCGTGACCGAGGAGGACAACACGGTGCCCCAACCGAGAACCCCGATTCCCGAGCGGATTCGGGTGTGGGCCAACCGATCGATCCGCAATGCCGTCGGTTTAACGCGCGAACCCCCGGCGATGTGCCTCGACCCGACCGAGTCGTACCAACCGGTCGACGGCGTCGCGCGCCTCGTCCACGGGGACTTGGCGGCCATGCTCATTGGGGGTATTGGCTCGCTGTTCCTCGAAATGCTGCACCCCTACACGATGGCGGGTGTCGCGCAGCACTCGCGGTACCGCGAAGACACACTTGGTCGAGTGCTCCAGACCGCGAACTTCATCGGAGACACCACCTACGGATCGCGCAACACTGCCTACGCGTCAATCGAACGGGTGAAAGCGATCCACCTCGCGGTGCGCGGCGTCGCCGATGACGGCGTGAACTACGAGGCGAGCGACCCGCACCTGCTGTCGTGGGTACACGTCGCCGGCACGACAATCTTCCTCGAGTCCTACCGGCACTTTGGCCCTAACCAACTTTCTTCGGCCGACGCCGACCGTTACGTGTGCGAAATGGCCAAAGTGGCGGCAGACCTCGGCGGCGAGTCGCCGCCGAAGACGGTAAAGGAACTACACCACCAGCTACGCGCCTTTCGTCCGGAACTGCGTTTAAGCGCTGACGGCGTCGAAGCGCGCGACTTCCTCATAGCCGGCGTCGGTGGTGGTCTCGTTCAGCGACTCGCGTATTGGCTGCTCGTCGAAAGCGCCCTCGGCCTACTGCCGGGCTGGGCGCTTGAATCGCTCGGAGTCGCCCAACGAAACCGTTGGCAACGTCTCATAATCGGAGGCGCCACCCGTGCGATGAACCGAGTACTGCGAGCAGCAGTGCCACCCACGAAACCGGTCACTGCATCAAGCTGAGACCTCCGTCGACCGCGAGGATCTGTCCGGTCACATAGACGTTGTCCACCAACGACTCGATCGCAGCGGCCACGTCCTCGGGTGTCGCGCTGCGACGCAGCGGGGCGACCGTCTGGACGTGACGGCGAACTGCGTCCCACTGCGCCGTCCACTCGGTATCGACGAGTCCCGGGGCGACGGCGTTGACGCGTACCTCGGGGCCCACGACTTTGGCGAGCAGCGTGGTGAGGTGATTGAGCGCCGCCTTGGAGGTCGCGTAGGGGATCGACGATCCGGTCTGACGAATACCGGCGATCGACGACACATTGACGATGGACCCCTTGGTTGCTCGCAGCGCCTCCATCGCGGCGACCGACATCGCCCACGTCCCGAACACATTCACCTCGAAGATCTGACGCCACACCTCCAGGGACGCCGCAGCGAGGTCGCGGTGATCGATGACCGACGTCGTGGCCGCGTTGTTGATGAGTACGTCGAGACGGCCCAGCCGATCGAGCACCTCGGCGACGAGTCGCTCGGCGTCACCCGGCACGCCGATTGACGCCTGGACGTAGATCGAGTTCGGAGTCTGCGCAGCGAGGCGTTCGCCCGCTTGGACGCTCGTAGCTGAATTGAAAACGACGCGATCACCCCGTGCGGCGAATCTCATCGCCGTCGCCGCCCCGATGCCGCGAGACGAACCGGTCACGAGGATGACTCGACTGCTCACGGCAGGCGGCGCATCCGCCATGATCCCGCCCAGTGCTGACCGGGTTGGAGTACCACGAGGTCCTTACCGCTACGCAACGCGTCCGGCGGGCACGTCATCGGTTCGACCGCGACCGACGTCCGTCGCCGACCGTGCCCGAGTTGATCGCCGGTGTAGATCTGGACGTAGGGGAAGTTCCGGTCCATGCTCAATTCGACGCAGCCGTCGTCCTTGTCGAACAACGAGACCGTGGCCATGCCGTAGTCGTCACGGGTGAGCTCGGTGTACGTGACGTCGAGTTCATGGCCACTGAGCGATTTGGCCACGGTGAAATCGAGCACGTGATGCGTCACGGGCAGAATCTCGCCGGTTGGTAACTGTCGCTCGTTCACCGCCACGAAGGCTCGGGCCGGCACTCGCAACGTCGAACCTTCGATCGTTGGCGTCGTCACGGCGAGATACGGGTGGAAGCCCAAGCCAAATGGGATCGCCACTTCGTCGAGGTTCTTGATCGTCGTGGTCACGGTGAGGCCCATCGATCCGAGGTGGTACGCCACCTCGATCGATGACGCGAAGGGATACGCCGGCGTGGGATGCAGGAGCAGCGATAGCGCGCAGCGGTTCTGGTTGACCGACTCCACTCGAAAGGGTCGCCACCTAACGAGCCCGTGGATTGCCGCTACCTGTTCGACGATGTCGACCGTTGGTCGTCCCGTTCGATCCGAGAAGGACCAGGGTTCCGCGCTCAGGCGGTTCGGCCACGGGTAGAGGACCTGGCCGTGAGCTCCGACAGGCACTTCGTCACCCGCGTACCCTTCGACGACGGCGACTCCGCCCTGAACATAGGTACGAAGGGTGGCGCCCACCTCGGTGATGACGGCACGTTGATTGCCATGGGCAATCGCGATCTGTTCGCCAGAGGGCAGCATCGACCGCATCCTCCCTTCCTC
>JAJZSX010000107.1 GCA_021849435.1 Actinomycetes bacterium
CTGGTGAGGCGGCGGTCAAGATCACCGAGGAGGCGATTCAGATCCTCGGGGGTTACGGCTACGTGCGTGAGTACCCGGTCGAACGGTGGCACCGCGACGCGAAGATCTACACGATCTTCGAGGGGACTTCCGAGATACAACGCTTGATCATTGCGCGGGCCATCTCGGGAGTCCACATCCGATAGTTGAACCCATACGGTAGCAGGGGTTTCGATTGCGGGCCCAAAGAAGCCACTGCGTAGAAACTTCTACGCAGTGGCTTCTTCTTGCCCCACAAACTTAGTTAATGGGGTAGTTATTGGGGGCCAGTTGTTGCACTGCTCGACTTGGCGGTCGTGCTGGCACGAAGCCAGCCCGGCACCTCGGACCAGTCCTCGTCTCCTACGGCTTGGCCGGCGCCGGCTACATCGCCTACCTGACCTTCATCGTCGCGTTCCTGAAAGATCGCGGCACGGGTCCCGGGGGGATCATCACCTTCTGGGTTGTGCTCGGCGCGGCCTCGATCGCTGGTGCCTTCATCTGGGCGCGGCCGATAGCGAGGCTCCGTGGGGGGCGCGGGCTCGCCGTGGTGCTCGCCGTGCTCGGCATCGGGGCACTGCTGCCGCTCGTGTCCCGATCACCGGAGGCCGCCCTGGGATCGGCGCTGCTGTTCGGGGGATCGTTCCTGTCGGTTGTCACCGCAGTTGCCCGCCGGGCGCTCCCGCCGCACCACTGGACCCGGGCGATCGCCGGGCTGACGGTCGCCCTCGCTGCGGGTCAGTGCCTTGGCCCCGTGCTTGCCGGTGTGCTCTCCGACGGACCAGCGGGCTTGAGCGTCGACCTCGCCCGGTCGGTCGGGGTGCTCTTTGCCGGGGCGGTTGTCGCCCTCACCCAGCAACACTGCGAGACCCTCGGCCACGTCATGACTGGCCCAGTGGACCCGCCCACGGCGATCTGAGCAGAGCAGCTGACAGGGCCGTACTGTCGCGTGACACTGAGCGAACCGTTGGAGCTCTACCGTTGCACTGGTTCGCCCTGCCGCTTTTCCCGCGGCCGACCCGCGATGATCTGGGCCAAGCCGACGAGGGACACTGGTGCCAGCAGGATGAGGAAGGTCCCCCGGTAACCGAACGTGCCCACGGCGATGCCGAGTAAGGGTGGCAGCGCCATGGCCACGGCCTGAACCGTTGCGGTCATGTACGCGTTGACCGAGGGTAGCTCCCAAGCGGGTCGGCCATCGGCGACGAGAGAACTGGCAAGCGGCATCGTCAGCCCGTGCGGCACCCCGAGCACGACCATAGCGGCCATGAGCATGCCCGGACCCCGCCCGAGCCCGAGGCTCGCCAGCCCCACGATAGTGAGCACAACTGCAGCCCGGGTCAGACCAACCTTGTGCGCGATCGGCGAGCGCCACGCCATGACGGCGCGCGTCAGGAACGAGGAGGCGAAGAACACCCCAAAGGCGATTTCTGCTCCGGCCGGTCCGAGTCCGTAACCATGCCGTGAGAGAAGGGCGCCGAAGACCACTAGGCCGACGAAGGGGAAGGCGTAGAGCACTTGGGCGAGGAGGGCGACCCGGAAGCGCCACGAGGCCCACGCCTCGCCAATGCCGACACGACGCCGCGTCGTGTTTCTGCCGACGCTGTCCAGATCCGGCGACGTCGCGGAGGATGTGTTGCGCGAGGAACCCCCAACTGCGTTCAAGACCGGACTTTGTTGCTCCTTGGAGTTCGCCGGTCGTGGTGGTTCGACGGTAAAACCGGTCATTCGCACGGGATCGGACCATCCAGAGCGCCCCCGAGGTTGCCTGGCTTCGGCCCGGGCCAGTGCGCCGGCGACGGAAGCGCCCAGCAGGAGAACCGGAACGAACGCCCAGATAGCCAGGCGGAGATCCCCGCCAAAGGCATTGAGCGCCGCGGTCTCAGCGAAGGGGCCGGCTACCAGACTGGCAGACAGGACGAGACCAAGCAGGACCAGGGGTCGGTCTCGAGAGCCGGGGGCCATCCCGGCGCTCTGGCTATCTGAGCTCTTGGTGGTGGAGACGACGGTCATAAGGATAGGAGGCACCACCCCGCTGGCCATGCCGAGCACGAGGGTGCCGACCACAAAGAGAAGCAGGTCATCCGCTACGGCCAGGAGCACCAGGCCAGTGGCCATCGACACCAGCGCTACGGCGAGGGTGGCTCGTGCCCTCGATGTGGGTATTCGAGAGGCGATCACCAGCATCACGACCACGGCCGTGCCGCTCGACACAGCTGCTACGTCACCAATGACCGGCGTGCCGAGCCCGAGCAGATCGTGACCAAGGAGCGGGAACGTGGTCTGCGCAGCGTTCTGGCTTGCCCTCATCAAGCCGGCGACAAGGAGAAGCAGCGCGAGCTCCGGAAGACGCCGGGTGTTCTCCTGTAGCGCTCGAGCGACGTGCGCGACCCTCATTTCCGGTTCGTGCCCGTAACGAGAGGCTCATCGAAGAGGATCAGAGCCGTAGCGGATACCGGGCGGATAGGCGAGACATGCGGGGTAAAGCGGCACATCCACCGTGGGTCGGATGGCAACGCCGCCACGACGTGACCGACGCCGAGGAGTCGAGGGGCAGTCCGGCGGGAGATCAGACTTGGTTCGTTGATGGACGAGAGCATCCAAGTTAGTTTATCGAGTACACTAACTGGTGTGGGTCGACCAGCGCTAATCGACCGGAGCGGTGTTCTCGGTGCCGGACTCGCGATTGCCGACGAAGAGGGTCTGGAATCGGTCACCATGCAGGCGGTTGCCGAGCGGCTCGGTGTGACGTCGATGGCCCTGTACCGGCATGTCGCGGACAAGAACGATCTTCTCGACGGACTCGTCGAGCGGCTGCTCACCGACTTCCCGGCGCCACCCGCCGAGCTCCTCTGGGTAGATCGACTGGCCAGAATCGCCGACGCGATACGCGAATCGGCATACCGCCACCCGGCTGTGTTCCCGCTGCTTCTTCACCGCCCAGCAACCACTAGCGGTGCTCGTGCAATGCGCGACGGTATCTTTCTCGCCTTACAAGAGGCAGGGGTCGGTCCGGAGAAGATTGCCCGAACCGAGCGGCTGATTAGCACGGCCATCCTCGGCTTCGCTGCAAGCGAGGTGACCGGCCGATTCAACCGCTTTCCCCGCCATGAGCTTGATGCTGATTTCGATCTGCTAAAAGACCGGCTTCGTATGTTCATAGACGACGAGGCGTGCGGCTAACTGCGGGAAGAGCAGTTGCCATCAGTTGCGACCTGGCCCCTACGTGTTATCAGTGCCCCAGCTGATCGGATCAACGGTCCAGTTGCCATCGCTGTGAGTGGCGGCCACGTGTGGGCTGCGAATTACAACGGCAACTCGTTGACCGAGCTGAACGCTTCCAACGGATCGCTTGTTCGCGTCATCCACACCGTCGCCGACCGATTGAATAGTCCTTTCGGGGTGACGGCGAGTGGTGGTCGGGCGTGGGTGACGAACTACGGGGGCAATTTGGTCACTGAACTCAAAGCGCCAATAGGCGCCCTGGTCAGTGTCATCAACGCTCCAACTGACGGGTTCAGTGGACCACTCGCATCGGGTGGCGGTTCTAATGCGGGTTTGGTCGAGTTCGACTGCCGGTGAAGTGGATGGTCACCAAGTCCGTCGGTCGCCTGCTCGGACTTGTGACGCATCCTGGGTTTCCGTTACCAGAATCCAAGAAGGTTCACGCGAGGTGGCACCCGGCCGAACAACCTACAAGTGTGAAGGTTTCATGAGGCTTCGAGGGGCACCGCGAACCGGCCAATGATCACCGCGCTTACGTAGACTTAGAGCGTGGAAGGAACCTTTGTCGCCACCTCGCCACTCGGGCGTCTGGTCCTCGCGCATCGCGAGGCGGTGCTTGCCATCTCGGCTCGCTACCACGCCCGCAACGTTCGTGTCTTCGGCAGCGTTGTGCGTGGGTTGGAGACGCCGGAGAGCGACATCGACTTCCTGGTCAACTTCGACGAGAGTGCCCACCCTCTCGACATCCTGGCGCTGGGCTGTGATCTGGAAGAAGAGCTCGGCGTAAAAGTTGATGTCTGCACGCCACGCGGACTCCGGTCATTCGTCAAGGAAGAGATCTTCGCCGAGGCCGTCAGTCTGTGACGCGTCGTGACCAGGAATGGTTATCCGACATTTAAGACGCCATTGAAGGCATAAGCGACTTCGTCGCCAACGGCGATCTGCACGACGGCGTTGCCTACGACGCGTGTCGCACGCGCCTGATGGAGCTCGGCGAGGCGGTCACGCACATCGGCCCCAATCTCCTTGCCGTCGAGCCCGATGTCGCGTGGAATCAGATTGCGCGAATGCGTGACATCCTTGTGCACCACTATCACGACACCGACTTCGCCGTCGTCGAATCCGTCATCGTCGGATGGCTACCGTCTCTTCGCTAGGCGGTCGTTCGACTCAAGGGCATCGGTGAAAACTCCCAAGAGTGCGGAACCAGACGGGTCAGCCCTCTGCGCTCGTTGTTGTCGTCAGTCTGTTCGTGATTGCTCGCGGTGGGCATCCTGCCACCTACACAGCTATGGAAGGTTTCTAATCAAGAAGGCTCACATCCCCAACGATGTGGGTCGTGATGGACCTCTGGTGGGGACTCACGGGGTGAACCCGCACACCTACCAACTGCGCCTCGACAAGCTCTGAGGTTGCCGAAACCAAGGGGTTGATTATGTCCACTTTTCCTCTATACTTATGGACATGAAGGAAACCGGATCTAGTACTGCCGCTGTGGTCACTCGAAGGGTGTTCTCTGCGCGGAATCGTTTCTTCAAGGTGGGCGACTTCGGTGGTTCTCACTCTGCGGTTGCACGAACGCTCTCGCGTCTTTTCAATGACGGAGAACTGGTGCGAGTTCGTCGAGGACTTTACTGGCGGGGGATGAAGACCCCCCTTGGCATGTCGTATCCCTCCGCCACGGCCATCCTCGAGGCGGTCTACGGAAAGGCGTCGGGGTTCGGGCCGGCGTACCTGGACGCCGCAAATCTGTTGGGCCTGACGACTCAGGTGGGCGCGCGTCCTATGTTCGCCGTGCCCTACGAAGTCGACGGCCTGGCGATGCGCCTCGTCAGTCGTCCCCGCCGTACAGGACGAGCGCTCAATCGACTCACGGCCCACGAGGTAGCTCTCTTAGAAGTGCTCGGTGACTGGGAACGCATTGTGGACATGCCGGCGTCGGACGCGATTGCTCGCCTTGCTTCTTTGGTGGGTCGCAGTATCCGTGTTGACGCGGTGGTGGCCGCGGCGTCGACGGAGAGCGCCCGCGTGCGTGAACGACTTCGCCTGGTGCTGCAAACTGCTGGTTGCACGGACGCGGTTGCGGACGTGGCGCCGGCCGCCCACGAAGGGACCCGAGCAAAAGCACTAGCTGGTTTCTCGACGTCAGAGCTAGCCGCGTGACTCTCTGGCGAAATCGTTCGGATGCCTGGGCCACCATGAGCGCTGCCGCTCCTCGGGCCAATATCCGCGCCGACATTCTGGAAAAGGACTACTGGAACAGTCAAGTTCTTCGCACGGCGAGCACGTTGCACCCGACGGACTTCGTCTTCAAGGGTGGCACCAGTCTCTCCAAGGCTTACAAATGTACCCAACGCTTTTCTGAGGATATTGACGTCTTGATCCTGCGACGTGAACTGGGGAGCGGAGCACGCGACAAGTTGATGAAGAGGATCGCTGACGAGGCAATCGACGTGCTCGAACTGACGGTAGACCCAACGAAGCATTCACACGGACGGGGAGAGCACCTTACTGAGGCCCTTGGCTACCCCCGCAAGGTCACCGGAGGTGCGATTCTTTCGCCAGACGTGCTCTTGGAGATGGGCATTCGCGGAAGTGACGAGCCGCCACACTTGACTCTTCCAATCGAACCACTGATTACGGGTCTTCTTCGAGAAGCGAACTTCGACGTGGACGAGTACGAGGATCTCGCTCCCTTCATCGTGCCGGTTCTGCACCCCGGGAGGACGCTGGTAGAGAAGGTGATGATGCTCCATACGAAAGTCACGAGTGGAACGTGGAGCGGGGGTGGAGCCCTGAAAGACCCGTCGCGCATTGGTCGGCACTACCACGACATTCACCGTCTCCTAGAACTGGCGAGTGTGCGCGAATGGCTCGAGAACCGTGAAGAGTTCTTGGCAGCGGTAGCCGATCATGAAGTGATCAACCACCAGTGCTACAAGATCGAAGTTTCTCCTCGACCTGCCGGTGGCTACGCCATGAGTGATGCGTTTCGCCCAGACTTCGTTGACAACAATCGACTTGGCTTCTTTTACGAAGGTGCCATGAATGATCTCTTCATCGGTCCAGGCACGCCACCTCCTTGGGCTGACGTGATGACGACTCTTGAGCGGGCTGCTGAACTTCTCTAACGGTCACATGCCCCGCGTTTGGGTGTGAAGCATCCTGGGTTTCCTGGGGAGCCTCCGGAATACCCAGGATGCTTCACATCGCCGGAGAACTCGTGAACGGAGCGGACACTTTGCGCAAGGATCGTCTTGTGGGGACCTTGAAGCGCGACATCGAGATCGACCTGGCCGGGTTTGTCTGCACCACATCGACGCGGGTGTCGCCAACGACGTCCTGGTGGCGCCGGGCTCAATAACGCCGCCCGGTGCTTCGGATCGATGCTGAGCGCCTTCTAGGACCATGGACGAGTCAGACCTCGGGCGCTGGGTGGTTCCCTTCTACTTAGAGACGATGGGACTCAACGCCGTCGACGCGAGTTCGGCACTCCTCGAGGACCTCGTGGCGGTCGGAAGCACGTTCAGCTCGTCGGACATCACTGACCTGCTCAACGGCGGGTGGCGTGGCGTCGCCGTCGGGTCGTGGTACGCGCAGCTCTCTAACGACGCGCGTGTCCACGAGGCGGTACTTGCCACACTCGCCGGCTCCAATGGCGACCTCACGGCGCCGGGCCTCTGCGTTACGGCGATCGTGCTGACGGGGGAGAACTGCGTCGAGGCGCTGTGAGTACGCGCGTCGTGACCTCGAGAAGAACTTCGGGCGTCCGGGTTCATCGCGGCGGCGCTCTCGTACCTCGGTACGCCCTACAGCGGCTGTAACGCGGACGCGGACGACCGGCGTTACTTCGATCGCCTGCTGGGACTGGCCCAGGAGATCCGAGTCCGACACGTCGCCTGAGACGGCTGCACCGATGGCGAGCGGGCCGATGGCACGAACCTCAGCGCCTCACCGAGTGGGTAGGAAGGGTGCGACGTCGTGCGCCCAGGTGAATGTCATAGGCGGTGGCGCGTGCGCAGGACGCTCGATGAGGGCCACGTACGAGCCCCAGTGATACCGGGGAGGAAGGGCGTAGCCGACGCCCACCTCGCACGTCGTGCAGCGCAGACCCGTCGCGAGTCCCGAGCCCGGGAGGTCAGCCAGGATCTCGTCGCGGTGGCCCCAGCACCCCAGCGCCGTCGCGCGCGTACACGCGAAGTTGAACGTCGCAGCCTGGCTTCCACCCCAGCCGTCGCTGTACATCCAGCCGAAGTCGGCGCTGAGCGGTGAGAAGTTCCCCGACCACACGCCGCCGTAGGCGGGGGAGTCGGCGGTGCCGGTCGCCAACGGGAAGCCGGCGGCGGCGGTCGGATCCGTGCCGGCGGCGGCGGCGGCCTGGGCGTCGGCGCTGAGCGCCGCGTTGATGCC
>JAJZSX010000108.1 GCA_021849435.1 Actinomycetes bacterium
TCTACCTCGGTCCGGTCGCGCCGCACTGGGAGTGCCGCATGGTCTTTGGCGACGAGGAGCAGATTCAGGCCTTCGTCGACCGGATCGACGCGCGTCTGCGCTTCCTACCGCCACACGACCCGCAGTTCCGTCGTAACCGCGACCGCGTGAACCGCGACGCCGAACGCGAGAACCTGCTCGTCGAGTGGAACCTCGGCTACGACGAGGAAGCCTCGGCCTGACCGCGAGGCAGCGGCCGCGCCTGCGCTAGCACCACGGTTGCCCGTCTGGCGCGAAGTCGTTAGGCGAGCGGTGAGGCGTTGACCCGGGCCAGCCAGGCCTCGGGGTCGTTGAGTTCCTCGACACTCGGTAGTCCGTCCACGCGAAGCAGCGCGTCGAGCACGCGAAGCCCGTGGGCGTCACGCAGGTGCTCGACGAAGGCGTGCGCGGCGTCGTGGTGCGGGCCCTGGGTCGCGATGCCGAAGAGCGCCGCCGCAGCGTCCTCGCCGCGGGCGTCGCTTCGCCGATGACGGCGGTAGGCCTCGACGAGCTGGGGTCGGGGACCGAGCATGGCGGCGGTGATCTCGTGCGCGGCGACCTCGAAGAAGGCGAGCAGCACACTCGTCGCGGCGTTGATCGCGCGCGTGGCGTCGGTCTCCTCGGGTAGTTCGATGCCCTCGAGCAGCCGCTCGGGGTCGGCCATGAGCGCGTTGATGTCACCGTCGCCCATCAAGGACTGCAGTCGGCCCATGAGGTCACCCTGGATGGCCGCGGCCTCGTGGGTGGAGTCGAGCAGCAGGGCCCGCAGCGCGTCGCCGGTTCCCTCGCGCGAGAGCACGAGCGAGGCCACGAACTCCTGGGCGAGGGCGAAGACGTAGACCTCGTCACGTTCGAGAGACCACTCGTCGGCGAAGGCGCGCAGGTTGTTCACGACGATGAGTCGGTCCTCGTTCAGTCGCGGGAGGGCGAGCACCGCGAGGGACCACGCGCGCTCCGAGAAGTGACCGGCGACCGATCCGGACTGGAAGCCGGCGAAGAGGGGACCGACCGCGGCGGCCAGTTGGGCCATCATCGGTGCCATGTCGTCGGGGCCATCGCTCGGAGCGACGATGTTCGTGGTGTGCAGGTTCGGCTCGATCAGGGGTCGCCACTGGGCGAGGGCGGCGAGGGTCAGTGCGGAGCGGTTGACGGCAGTGACGGTGGCGTCACTCGAGACCGACAGGAGGGCGTCGACGTGACGCGCGACCAAGGGGGCCAGTTCCTCGAGACGCTGTCGCTCGATGGGTTCGGGGTTGGGGTCACCGTCGGTGCCGCGCGCGATGTTGAGGGCCAACTGGGTGGCCGTGTCGAACCAGGCGTTCGGGCTCTGTTGGCCGAGCATGTTGAAGATGTCGCCGAACATGCCGCCAAAAGGGTTATCGCTCACGCCACCAAACTAATGGGCGCCAGGATTCGTCAGAGGGCGCAGGCGAGGCGCACGACGGTCGTGACCGTGTGGGTGCCGCGAAGAACGGTGAGTCGGGCATTGGTACCCGACGGGGTCAGGTATAACAGGGTGAGGAGCGTCTCCCAGGAGTCGATGTCGTGGCGGTCGACCTTGGTGATGATGTCGCCTTGCTGCAGATGGCCGCGCGCCTGGCTGGTGCGCGGCACGTTGGTGACTTGGGCGCCGCCGCCCTGGGCGCTCGTTCCGGCGATGTTGAGCGTGGCGTGACAGCCGTGCTCGTGGGCGACCATGGCCGCCACCCGGGCGACGAACTGCGCCGAGTACCACTGCTGGTCGGCTGCGAGTACGGCAACCACGTGGCCAGTCGCGTCGATCGCCAGGGCACCGGGCACGCCGTTGAGGTTCTGGTCCGACTGGGTCGCGAGGTAGTTGACCACGCCGTAGGCGCGAAGCGTCGGGTCACCGAGGGTCGTCGTGGACCAGGTGAAACGAGGGCGCTGCGCGGGACCAATGATGACCGGGGAGATTGCCGTGACCGAGGTGTTGGCCGGTAGCGGCGCGAGGACGAGCGGCTTGACCGGCTGGCTGAGTCGCACGATCGAGAAACCGGTCAGCGGGTCGCGGCCGACCCAGGTGACCGGGAACGTCGTGTGGTCGGGGATCCATCCGGTCAAGAGGGCCGCGCGTGGAATCGGGGTGGTCGTGACCGCGAGGTCGCCAGGCAACGCCATGGCTGCGACCGTCGAGACGTGGTTTGGGGTAGTGATCGTAAGGTCCACCGTTCGCCGGGCGCTCGGTCGCACCGTCGCGGGCAGCTTGGCGACTGAGTAGGAGACGTTCTGGGTCATTGGCTGGGCGATCGGTGTCGAGACGTGTGAGGTCGCGAGCGCCGCCGCTGATCCCGCCACCACGAGCACGAGCACAACGCCCGCGAGCCGAGCGCCACGCGCACCCACTGGGGCGACGGGGTAGTCGGGGAGTTGACCGAAATCGGGCAGTTCACTCGGGTGTAGCCAACTGCGAGCGTCGACGGGAGGTGGTACCGACCGGCCACGGCCGAGGCGTCGCCGCCCGTTCCTCTTTCGTCGTTCCACGCCGGACCAGGCTAGTGACCGGCTGACACCTCATACTGGTCGGTCCCACCGCACGCTGGCTGGTAAACGAACTGCGAGGAGCGATGTCCTCCGACGTGCCTCGTGGGAGGACATCGCGGCGACCGGTGCTGGCGTCTCCTGGGTTGGCTCGAGATGGTCCGCGCCGTACTGCGCCAGTCGTGGTCGTAGCGCCTTCACGTCGCGCCACGTCGTTAGCCAGGTGGTCTGGCCGATCGACCTGGTGCGAGGGTCCCGGTCCACCCCGTGGCGTCTCGGGGGTTTCGAGTCGAGTATTCGATGGAATCGCGTCGTTCGCGACGCATGCACGAACAGTGCTGCTGTGGTGGCGTCAAGTTGAGACGAAAAGTCCTGGTTCAGCGTGGTCGCGCCGCCTCGGATCCGCGATGGAAGACGTGTGGCGGTGTGATGTCGGTACCGGTCGCTGGACCGTACCAACGTTGGCGTTGGGAGGGCCGCTCTAACATCGTCTGAATGGCTCTAGACGTGGCAATGGACATCGGCACCTCGATGAGCCGCGTGGCGACGATGGGCGACGGTGTCGTCTTCAATGAACCGACCATCGTGGCCATCGACACTCGTTCGGGCGAGGTGGTAGAGGTGGGTGCCGGCGCCCTCGACCTGGTGGCGCGCACGAGCCGCCACGTCGTGGCCTTCCGTCCGCTCGCCCAGGGGGCGACCGTCGACTTCGACGTCACCGCGCGGTTGATCTCGGGGCTCTTTGATCGTGTCGGGGTGTCCAAGCTCAGCCGTGCGAGGGTAGTCATGAGCGTGCCGTCCTTGGCCACGGCTATCGAGCGGCGTGCCCTGCGCCAGGCCGCCATCCAAGCGGGGGCCCGCGAGGTGAGCCTCATCGAGGCTCCCCTCGCCGCAGCAATCGGACTCGGACTGCCGGTCCAGGACCCCGTCGGATCGGCGGTGACCGTGCTCGGTGGCGGCGCCTCGGAGGCGACGCTGCTCTCACTGGGCGGTATCGTCACCAGCGCGACGCGCCGCCAGGGTGGCCTCGACATCGACCAGGCGATCGCCTCGATGGTGCGCCACCGCTACGGGGTCGTCATCGCTCCGTCGACGATCGAGCAGCTGAAGGTCTCGCTCGGCTCGGCGCTCGCGCGGACCCAGGGTCGCTCGCAGACCGTGGTGGCGCGCACCGTGGATACCGGCGACGTCATCGAGGTCGACGTGGGGGCCGACCTCGTGAACCTGGCGGTGCGCGACGTCGCCCACGCGGTGGTGGCCATGGTCCAAGACTCACTGGCGGGCGCTCCACCCGACCTCTCCCAGGACGTCAGTGCTCGGGGGCTCACGCTCGTCGGCGGCCACGCGAAGCTCATGGACTTCGCTGAACTGATCGCCTCGAGCACGGGCGTGGACGTCGTGCTCGCGGACCAGCCCGACCTGGTGATCATCCGTGGCCTGCAGCTCTGTTTGGACGAGATGTCCTCGCTGCACGCGCTCTTTCGCGACGCCGACCGTTAGTCCGCGTCGAGCCGGTCGACGGCCGAGCGGACCTGCCAGTCGTGGTCCTCGCGCGCTCGCGCGAGGGCGGCGTCGACCTCGGGTCCCTCGAAGTTCGCCAGCGCCACCACGGCGCGGCGCCGTACCGGGGGCTTGTCCTCAAGCGCGCCGATGATGGTTGCGAGCGCATCGTCGTCCCCAATAGCCCCGAGAGCCACGACCGCCGCTTCACGACAACGCGCGTCGTCGTGGTGAACGGCGACGTCGATCAGCCGTGCGAGGCTCGCGGCGTGGCGTCGTTCGCCGAGCGCGAAGGCCGCGCCCTCGACGACGAGCGGGTCGGGGTCACCGAGCAAGTCGACCACGGCTGGGAGCACGTCGTCGCCGCCACCCTCGGCGATCGCGACGAGGGCTTCGCGCTTGACTGCACCGTCGTCGTCGGCGAGGCCCCGGCGCCATGCCGCGGCGTCGAGTAGGTGCCGTGCGGCACCGACGCGCAGTGCGAGTACTCGTTCGCGCGCCGCGGGTGCGTCGAGCGAGGTGAGGATGAGCCGGGCTGACGTCGGGTCGGTGGCGAAGCGCGCGCGCACCAACTCGGCGAGTCGCTCCGGTAGCGTGGCGTCATTACGGTCCATGAACCAATTCCACCATCTCCGCGGCACCGGCGTTCCGTCGTGGTCCTCGTCGTCTTCGTCGTGGTGCTCGCCACGATCGTGGGGCTGCACGCGTGGACGGTGCCGTACTACGCGATGACCCCGGGGGACGCGACGTCCGTTGGGCCCCTGATCCAAGTGAAGGGTCTGGCCAAGGACACCCACCACGACAAGATCCTGCTCACCGACGTCTACCTCCAACAACTCACGGCCTGGCAGTGGCTGACCATGCACTTCCAGCGCCACGTCGAGTTCCTCAGTGCCGACCAACTCGTCGAGCCCGGTGTACCCACCGACGAACTCGGTGCCCAGGGGTACCTCGAGATGGCGGGCTCCAAGCAGGCGGCCGAGGTGGCCGCGCTGCGTGCGCTCGGCTGGCGAATCCACGGCGTCGCGAACGGCGCGGTGGTCGAAGCCGTGATGGCGTCATCGCCCGCCCGTCGCGCGACCGTGCGCGTGGCCGATCGGATCGTGGCGGTGGACGGTCGGACCACGACGTCGTCGTGCGCGGTGGTGCGGGTACTGCATGACGTGGCGCCGGGAGCGGTAGTGCGACTTCAGCTCCAGCGCGCGCACATCGACGCCAAGGGTACGATCACGTATTCGTCCCCGGTCACCGTGCGCGTGATCGCGGGGCCGCCGATTTCGGGTGGCGGCGCCTTCTTCTGCTCGGGTGTGCGTGGTCCGGCGCGCTCGGACATCGGTGTCGTGCTCGAGGACAGCGTCAGTTACGCCCTACCGGCGACCTTCAGCATTGACACGAACTACATCGGCGGTCCGTCGGCCGGGCTCGCGATGACGTTGTCACTGATTGACCAGCTCAGCCGGGGGTCGCTCACCGGCGGGACCGTGGTCGCCGCGACCGGGGCGATCACGCCCACTGGCCAGGTCACCGACGTCGGGGGGGTCGCCGAGAAGACGGTGGCCGTCCAACGTGCGGGTGCGACGGTCTTCTTGGTACCGAGCGTCGAGGTGGCAACGGCTCGCAGCGCGGCCCAGTCCGGGCTCCGAGTGCTCGGTGTGAGCACGTTGGCCCAGGCGTTACGGGACCTTCGTCGCCTCGGCGGCGCCCCAGTGGTGCCACTCACACCCCCCAATGGCCGATAGACCGAAATTTGTCGCGCCACGTCGTAGTCTTTGAGGAATGGATGAACGCCGAATCCTCTCCACCACACGTCAATCGTCGACGGAGATCGTCCGGTCGAACTTTTCGACGATCCGCAAGGGTGGCTTAGACCCGCAAGAGGTACGGCTCCACCTGGAGGCAGTGGCTCGCGAGATGGGTCACCTCGAGCACAAAGTTCGTGAACTCCAAGACCAGCTTGCCGAGGCCCTGCGCCGAGCGGCTAATCCGACGATCGACGAGGCGACCCTCGCGGCCGCGCTCGGAACCCAGAGCGCGGCAATCCTGCGCTCCGCCCACGAGGAGGCCGGCCGAGTTACGGCCGAAGCCCAGGAGCGCAGCGCGCAGATCTTCGCCGACGCCCAACAACGCGGCGCGGCCCACCTGATCGAGGCCCAGGAGCGCGCGACCTCGATCATCAGCGAGGCCGAGGCGACCGCGACCACCATCGACCACGACACCCGTCTCGGAGCCGAGCGGCTGATCGAGTCGGCGAAGTTGAACGCGGGCGTCGTGCTCGACCGCGCCCGCGAACAGGGTCGGGCGATCGTCGAACAGGCGAACGCCGCTCGAAAGACGGTGCTCAACGACCTCGCGGTCAAGCGCAAGGCGCTGCACATCCAGATCGAGCAGTTGCGCGTGGCCCGCGACACGCTGACCGGTCACGTGAGCGCGGTTCGCGACCAGCTCGAGGTTATGTTGAACGGGCTCAACAGCAGCGACGAGGCCGCCCGCGCCGCCGCGCTCGACGCGCTACGACTTCGCCCGGCGCCGCCCGATCCCACCGAGGAGGAGTTGCTAGCGGGCACCCCGCTTCGCGAAGTGCCCGACGCGGAGGTCACCCTCGTCGAGGTCCCGAGTCCCGCGCCGCCCCCGGTCCCAGCTCCAGCCCCAGCTCCGGAACCGGCGCCGGCCCCGGCACCGGTGGGCGA
Organism: Actinomycetes bacterium; assembly: GCA_021849435.1. The sequence continues at coordinate 6,705 of JAJZSX010000108.1, forward strand.
CCCAGCCAAGTCGCGGACTCGTCCCTCAACCGCCGAGACGCCCGACGCAGCACCTGGCGGGCCGATGGAGGCCGAGGATCCGACCGGTACTGACGTCGTGAACGAGATCTTCGCGCGATTACGTAAGGCGACCCTCGAAGAGCGGGGCGCCACCGCGCCGGCCCCGGCGCCGCGCCGCGCCGCGTCCGCCAAACCCGCGACGCCGACCGACGAGCTCTTCAAGCGCCGCGACGGTGCGATCGAGGAGTCCCTCGCGGTGCTGACCCGCAAGGTCAAGCGCGTCCTCCAGGACGATCAGAACGTGATGCTCGACCGGTTGCGCAGCGTGAAGGGCGCGATCACGACCGAGCTCGAGGACGAGCACGCCCAACGGGCCCGCTACGCCGAGGCCGCCTTTGACGCGTTGGCCGACGCCGCGGCCGCCGGCGCCCAGTTCGCCTTCGACGAGAGCGGCGCGAACGGTGGTCCCGTGGACCGCCAGGAGCTCCAGGACGTCTCGGCGGACCTCGCGGTCACGATCGTGCTGGCGCTGCGTAAGCGGATCCTCGCCGATGGCAACGGCGACGGTCAGGACCGGGTGAACATGGCGTACAAGGAATGGCGGGGCGCGCGCGTCGAGCGCCTGTGCACCGACGCCGCGCGTCGGGCCTTCCACATCGGCGTGCTGGCCGCGGCAATCGGTCGACCCGTGCGGTTCTTGCCGTCCCCCCACGACCCGCCCTGTGACGCGTGCGCGCTTGACGCCGCGGCTGGTGAGCGCATCGCCGGACAGCGTTTCCCGAGTGGGTCCGCGCACCCACCGCTGCACGCAGGCTGCGCCTGTGCGGTGGTGCCGGTTTGAAAACGGCCTAGGCTCGCAGCGTGCGTAGCCCCACCGACGTCTCGCCACGTCCCCGTCGACTCGGACGTTTCTCG
>JAJZSX010000109.1 GCA_021849435.1 Actinomycetes bacterium
AACAACCCTCCACCGACCGCGTCACAGAGGTCGCCTAACATCAATGAAGAGGAACCCGCGTCAGTCGACTTTTACACCGCTGCTGGGACGCCACCATGACAGCAGCGTGACGAGGATCCTGAGTCGGAACCGAGTGCTCAGACGGAAATTCTTCTGGGATGTCGGACGGTGCGCGAGCACCGCTGAACCACTTGGTTAAATCGGTCAAGGCGAGCCGGTGGATCCAGATAGACCCACGCTGGGAGTTGATCGTCACAGCCACCAGCGCACTTGGAGAAAAGCCTGGAATCAAGTGCGGCCGTGGCGTACGCTCGTCTGAGTGTTGAAGGAACGATGACAAGGACGGCCGCGGCGAATCACCCCGGCACCGGCAAGGAGACGTGATGCGAACGTACAAACTCTTGGGGGTGGCCGCCGCCCTTAGCGCCGCCTCTTTCACCATTCTTCCGTCGGCCGCGTCGTCCGGGAGCGGCACTGGGAGTGCCACCGATCATGTGCCGGTCTGTCTGCCGGCGGCTGCAGTGGGCGTCGCCAACTGTGACGCCATCCAGTTGCTCAACCCCGCTCAGAACTGGCTCGGGACCCACGGTCCAGTGTTGAGCAGTGGCAATGGGCCGGGCAAGAAGCCCGGCGGCGGCGGGGGCAGTGGAACGCTGTCGGGTTACACTCCGGGCGACCTTGAATCTGCCTACGGTCTGACTTCGCTTTCGCCTCTTGCGGGAAGTGGCGAGACGGTCGCGATCGTCGACGCGTACAACGACCCGAATGCCGCTAGTGATCTCGCGATGTACCGTAACCAATTTTTTCCCTTGTCACCATGTACGACTTCTAGTGGTTGTTTCACCCAGGTCAATGAGAGCGGCAGTACTACGTCTTTGCCCCAGAATAATGCGTCGTGGTCAGAAGAGATTTCACTGGACCTCGACATGGTCTCGGCGATTTGTCCGAACTGCAAGATCCTGCTCGTCGAGGCCAATTCGGCCAGCATTACTGATCTCGCGACCGCAGCTCAATATGCAGCGGAACACGCGAACGTTGTCTCCAACAGCTACGGCGCCGCAGAGTTTTCTGGCGAAACCTCCTACGACACCTACTATCACTCTAAAGTTCCGATAACGGTGAGCGCGGGGGACAGTGGCTACGGCGTCCAGTACCCCGCAGCGTCGCGGTACGTTACCGCCGTCGGTGGCACGACGCTCACCGGTTCCACGTCGTCGGGATGGACTCAGACGGTCTGGTCGGGCACCGGATCGGGTTGCTCCGCCTACGAGCAGGAGCCCACTTGGCAGCCGTCGACTTCACTTTGTTCACGGCGAACCGTTGCGGACACGGCGGCAGTCGCGAACCCGAACACCGGCGTCGCGGTCTATGACAGCTACGGTGAACCCGGCTGGATGGTCTTCGGTGGAACGAGCGTCGCGTCGCCAATCATCGCGTCGATCTACGCCCTCGCTGGTAGTACAACTACGACGGCGCAGAGTCTCTACGGTGGCTCGCTCACTCCAGTGACGAGCGGCAGTAACGCGCGCCGTTGCACGAACTACCTGTGTAATGCGGCGGACAGCATTGCGTATCCGTATGCTTCTGGCTCTGGCTGGTACAACGGTCCGACTGGAATAGGTACGCCGAATGGGACGAGCGGTTTCTAGAACCGGGCGGTCGCGCGCTATTCTCCATGACGATGTGGCAGGCGGCGCCGTTGCGCGGCGACTGCCGAGTAGTGCGGACTGTGGTGCGCGCGGTTCACTCAGTCGACGTGACCCGCTCGTCGATGGTTGTCGCCTCGATCCCCTCGCTTCGATACGGCAGCAGTCGCTTGGTGATCACCGGGAAGATGATGGCAGACAGCGCTGCTGTCACGACGAGTGCGCCGTAGTTGCGTGAGCTGAGCAGGCCGCTGCTGCGACCGATCTCGGCCGTTGCGATCAACAAGGTGAGCGGCGCCATCAGTGAGGTGCTGCCCGCGAAGGCGAGACGCCACGAGTAGCCGCGTCGGCGTAGGTAGGGCGCGACGATGAGACGGGGCACGCTGATCGCCACGAGCACCATCGCGATGATGGGAATGAGCGTCACGATGTCGGATCGAAGTGGGGTCTGCAACCCGACGGTGAGGAAGAACAGCGGGATGAAGAAGGCGTTCGCGAGGCTCGTGATTCGAGAGGCAATCGCCTTGGCGTTGCCCATCACCGCTCGGAAGATGACCCCCGCGAGCAGCGCGCCGAGCACGGTGGGGATGTGGTCGAGCCCGGCGAAGGCCACCACCACGAAGAGCAGGGCGAAGGTTCCCCGTAGGCCGACCTCGACCGGGTCATCGCGCAGGAACCACCGGTGGAAGTGGCGCGGAACCCGCCGGCGGGCTCGGCTGAAGAGGCTGAGGGCGACGATCGTGAAGACGATCAACACGATCGTCCGAGATCCCAGGAGCACGGTCGTCGCCAACGAGTCGTGCTGGCTCGCCACGCTTACCGCGTTCAACACGACGAGGTAGACGATCTCGGCACCGGTCCCGACCATCAGAACGTCGTTCGCGAACTGTTCACCCATCCATCCGTGGACGTGCAGGATCGGCACCGTCACCCCGACCGAGGTGGCAGCCCCCGCGAGCACCCACATCGTGGACGCTCCCGTCAGGTGGCCGATGAGCAGTGAGGATGCGATGAGCGAGACGGCGAAGAGCCCGACGCCGAAGGAGGCGTTCGCGCGTGAGGTCCGACCGATGGAACGAAAGTCAAACTCCAATCCGACGAGGAACATCAGGATCAAGAAGCCGAGTCCACCGAGGGTGGCCACGACGCCGGTGCTCGTGGTGAGGTCCTTGGGGACCACGAAGGCGAGGCCGATGCCGATAACCAGCTCCACCACGGCACCGGGGACGCCCACGAGTTCACCGATGAGCGGACCGGCGAAGGCGGCGATGGCTAGGACGGCGAGTAGCACGCTGACACTGAAGGTCATCTCGATTCCTCTCTTCCAGTAGTCGACCGCCCAACGGCGAACGGGGAATTCCGATAGTCCGACGCTAATTTTCGAAAATGTTGAGACCTGAAGAATCGTCTGTGAAGAGTCTGTGAGACACGTCATCGCACGGTTACGGGTACTTCATGACCAGGGAGTACCGGAATCCGAGGGTCGTCGCGGTTTAGTTTACGAGTGCGCACTGCGCATCAGGGGGGCGTTGGATTCATTGACGGTCTGTACGCGAAGGGCTGGAGTGGACAGTATGGGACGAGGAGGTCGTGATGCGAAACCTGCGGCGTGTCATCGGTGTCACCGTGCTGGTCGCGGTCTCGTTCGTCGGATTACGCGGCGGTGCGGTCCCCTTTGGTGAGGTGTCCGCCGCCTCGCGTGTCGCTGTGGTGCCGTGCACGACCGCGCTCGCGACGCTCACAGCGACGACCGACCACGCACGCTATCGATCCGGCACGCCAGTGCGTTTCACCGTCACGTTGCATAACCATGCCACGACGGCCTGTTCCTACGTGATTGGGCCGACGTCGCCGAGTTATCGCGTGCTCAACGCCGTTGGCACCACGGTCTGGGGGTCGTGCTGGATGGGTGGTGCGCCCAGCCCGTGCGCTGATTTCCTCGTGCAGCGAACCCTCGCCGCCGGTGCGACGGTGCACCAGCGGTTCAGTTGGGACCAGCGCAGCGGTGCGCCGGACCAGCTGGTCCCCACGGGCCACTACCGGTTCTCGGTGTCCCTCCAGGGACTTGGCGCGTCGACCTCGTTCGTGCTGGAGCGACCACGCACCCTCGTGCTCGGGATCGCTGACGCCGGTCGACAGTTCACGGTCTCGGTGGGAGCGCGAGTCACAGTGACGCTGCCAACGGCCGGCGTGCTGCAGTGGGGAACCGTCCACGTAAGTGACCCCTCAGTCCTCTCGATGCTCCCCATCCCGACACCGCTCGGCGTGACCATGTTCGAGGCGGCCCACGCGGGTGTCGCCGTGATCACCGCGACGGGTAACCCCACCTGTTCCCCCCAGTGCCTGATGCCGAGTCGACTGCTCAGCATCACTGTCGTAGTCCGCCCAACCTGAGTTCGGACAGCCCGGGGGGTCGAAGCCGCCGAAGGGTCAGGCGGTCGACTTTGCGTCTTCGAACTGGAAACCCGCCGCGAAGACTCGGAGACACGCTTTGACGACGTCGGCGTCGTAGAGCATCCCGGCGCCGCGGCCGACCTCGGCGAGGGCCTCGTCGATACCGAGTGACGAGCGATAGGGGCGGTGGTGGGACATCGCTTCGACGACGTCAGCGACCGCGACGATCCGGGCCGGCCAGCTGATCGCCTCGCCGCGCAGGCCGTCGGGGTAGCCCGAGCCGTCGAGGCGCTCGTGATGTTGGTGGGCGACTTCAGGAATGGGACTCGGTAGGCCGCTCTCGGTCATGATGTCGCTGCCAGTGGTTGGGTGCTTGCGCATGAGTTCGAACTCGAGGGGGTTGAGCTTGCCGGGCCGGGTCAGGATCTCGGCGGGGATTGACATCTTGCCGATGTCGTGAACCTCGGCTGCCTGGCCGATCATCTCGGCGACGCGACGGGGTTCGCCGAGTTCGAGGGCGATGGCGACGCTGAGTTCGGCGACGTGGCGTTGATGACCGGCGGTGTAGGGGTCGCGCAGTTCGCTCATCGACGTGAGCGCCCGCAGCGTGCCTGTCAGCGCCTCATTGAGGCGTTGGACCGAGCGCACGTGGGACAGGTCGAACTCGACCTCGTAGACCACGGCGTGGAGCCCCTGGATCGTCCAGTCGTCGAACTCGTTCTCGTGGTTGGAGAAGACGTTGAGCACGAGGCGCCGTTCGTGTGCCGTGAAGGGCAGGGCGATGGCTGAATGCAGCCCTAATGACTCCATCTCGTTCACCCACTCGCGCATGAGTGGCAGGTCCGCTGTATTGGCGACCTGCGTGATCCCGGTTTGTGCGGCGGTCCCGGTGAGACCCGAACCGGTCTTGGTCGAGGTCGCGAGTTCCGCAATCACGCGCTCGAGTTCATCCACCATGCCCGAGGCGTAGCGGATCGCCGTCGCCCGGCCGACACCTTCGGTGATGAACACCACGGCGTAGTGTCCTGTGGTGTGCAGCGTCTCACAGAGCGCTTCGAAATACTCGGTTTCGGACTCGACGACCGTGACGATGCGGATGACCGCCAGTGCGACCTCCAGGTTCCGGCGGTTCTGGATGAGTTCGGTGACGTCGTAGTAGGAGGCGAGCACGCCGATCTGAACCCTATCGACCATGGCCGGGTAGGTATTGACAGAGAGCCAGCGGAACGCTCGACCGCGCACGCTGAGTCCAATCGTCGTGCCAAAGACGCACTGGCCGGTTCGATTGGTCACGCGGGTCGGATCGGCGTCGTTAGCGAGCGAGACGCCGTGCTCGTCCTCGTTGCGCCAAGGCAAGGACTCGAGCGACTGACCCACGAACTCGTCGCGGCTCATCGTGAGGAGCGTGGTCGCCGCGTGATTGCAGTCGCGCACGACGAGGTCATTGTCGAAGAGGACCCAACCCATGGGAGTCGCCTGACCGACCCCACTGGTCTGCAGCGTTGTTTCGAGGTTGTAGATCGAATCGCCCATACGTCACACCGCCTGTCACTCGTGCGCCGCCGTGGCGGGCCGACGTCGAGAAACTTAGCGGAGTCGGCCCGCCGCGTCCCGGACAGTCGTCGTGGGAAGATGGCGTGTGCGGCGATTCACCGATCATCGAGATCACTGGGACCTCACGCGCCGATTCTCGCGGCGCGGCTTTCGTCGACGCCGTTACGCCACGGCCGCGGGCGCACTGTTCGTAGCGGGTTCGCTCGCACCACTCCCGCTCGCTGCGACCACGCCGCCAGTGACGGTCATCGCGGTGGGTGCCCCTTACCACGGTTCGCCGGCACCAGCGAGTCCCGCGGTTGTGGCGATCGCTGGCGGTCCCGGCGGCCACGGGTACTACGTGCTGCGAAGCGACGGGACGGTGAGCGCCTACGGCGCGGCCGCCTACGGATCGATCGTCGCGGGTTCACTGCCCGTCGACGTCACCGCGACGGGCATAGCGCTCGACCCCGCGACGGGCGGGTACTGGATCGTCTGCTCGAACGGCGTCGTGCGGGCGTTCCATGCCCCCTTTCGCGGCGAGCCGCACATCCCGTCGGGCGGCTGGGGCCAGTACCCGGCGGCCGTCGCCATCGCGAGTACGGCGAACGGCTCGGGCTACTACGTGCTGCGCGCCAACGGCGCGGTCGACGCGTTCGGCGCACCGCGCCAGGGGTCCCTCGCGGGGCGGCTCCACTACGGCACGACCGCGCCAGTCACCGCGACGGGGATAGCGCTTGACCCCGCGACCGGCGGCTACTGGATCACCACGTCGACCGGCGGCGTCTTCGGCTTTGACGCGCCGCGCTACGGCTCACCGCTCGACCTCGCCCACGGTCACTACAACGGCGTCGCGACGGTCGGTATCGCCGCGACGCCCTCGGGCTACCTCGTCGCGCGCGCCAACGGCGAGGTCGACGCCTTCTCGGCGAGGGCGAACACCGTGCGCGACAACGCATCAAAGCTCGCCTTCGGCGCGACGGTGAGCGGGGTAGCCACCGCGACCGGGGGGTACTACCTCGCCCTCGACCTCTCGCCGCGCCAGGGGTACTACAACCCCTTGCGCGCGCTGACCTCACTCGTGCCCCAGGAGATCGACCAGGGCGTCGACTACTGCGGTTCGGGGCCGATCTACGCCCTCGGCGACGGCGTCGTCACCAACCTCTACGACCCGAGCTGGCCGAGCGGGGTGTTCATCTCGTATCGCCTGAGCGACGGACCAGCGGCCGGTCACGTCGTCTACGTCGCCGAGAACGTCACGCCGACGGTCTCGATCGGTGAACACGTGAACGCTGGGACGGTCGTTGGCATCTTGCACGACGCGAAGACCTGCCTCGAAACCGGGTGGGCGCGCGACACGGGTCGCGCGGGCTACGCCGCGGGCTTCACCCAGTTCAACGGCAAGAACTCGACCGCTTTCGGGCTGAACTTCAGCGCGCTGCTCGACGTCCTCGGCGCCCGACCAGGTCTCGTCCAGCCCGACGGTCCGCCGGGAACCCTCCCGGTCGGTTGGCCGACCTGGGCGGCGTGACGGGTCAGACCGTCGTGCTCGCGAGGGACTGGAAGAAGAGCGCGACGGGCCGGTAGATGACGTGGGCGAACTTCATGAAGGGCACCAGCACGAGCAGTTCCATGGCGAGTGAGACGTGGGCGACGAACATCCAGTAGCCCCAGGTCGGCGCGCCGGGCAGGTAGAGGGCGAGTTCGGTGAGCAGCCCACTTACGCCGACGACCCAGAGCAGGGTGAGAAAGACCCAGTCCGACTGGTGTGAGAAGGCGCTCGCCTGGTTCGAGTGGCGAAGCCGGCTCACGATCATCGTCGTGACGCCGGCGACCATCGCGAGGCCCGCCACGGAGCCGAGCAGACGCACCGGGTACCACAGGGGTTCGGGCGTACCCGTCGCGCGCACCCCGGCTAGGGAGAGCCCGTAGTCGAGCATCGTCGCGACCAGCAGTCCGATGAAGCCCCACATGACCGTCGCGTGCACGATCCACCGCTTCTCGTACCAGTGCTCGGCGGGGTCCGCGTCG
>JAJZSX010000110.1 GCA_021849435.1 Actinomycetes bacterium
GAGGGAGCGCGTGACTCGTAGGCTTTGGACGTGGTAAGACCCCTGCGTGGCGACGAGATCCTGGCCTGCCCGCATCGCGTCGCCCTGTCGAGAGGCGAGCCCTTCGACTTCACGCCCGCGCCCGCGAGCACCGAGATCCAGCGCCGTCGGCGCGACGCCGAGGCCGTACGTGACAACGTGATCGCCGAGATGCTCGACGCCCACGCCGACGCCGCCCGACCCGCGGATGCGAACGAGACACTCAAGCATCTCGACGAGGGCACCAGTCTCGTCGTCTCGCCCTACCTGCCCGATGACGTGATAGGCCGTCGACGCGCGCGCGTCCAGGCCCTCGTGCGAGTCGGTCGTGTCGAGTCGAAGTACACCTACGCGCCGCTGGTGATCAAGAACATCGAAGTCGTCGAGACCGCTCTCACCCGGCGAATCCTGGAAGGGACGATCGAGCGCCTCTCCCCCGCCGAAGCGCTGTTCACCAACGGACTCGGCGTGCGCTCCTCACCCACCGTGACGCGCACCGGCATCGTCCTGGCACACGCGACGCGAGTGCTTGGCGCGCTCGGCTACGCCAGTGCCACCGCGCACGCGGGCGTCATTGACCGACGCCGGCGCGTCTTCTGGTTCGATCTCGCGGGCCGTGACTACCCGCGGTTCAACCTCGCGGCGTACGACGAGAATTACGAACGCCGCCTCGCCGTCATCGAGGAACACGACCGCTGGCTTCGCGAGGGCGGCCCCTTCCCCACCAAGGCGTACTGGCACCGCGACTGCCTCGACTGTCCCTACGCCAGTCACTGCCAGAGCGAACTTGAAGAGATCGACGACGTGTCCCTAACGCGCTTCACGACCGCCTCCCAGCAGGTCCTGCTGCGCGAGCACGGAGTGACAACGCGCGCGCGGCTCGCGACCCTCGACCCGCGACTCGCCCGCTCAGCCCGTCGGCGCGTCGCCGACGACTCGCTCGAGGGGGTCCTGGGGGCGTCGATCGACAAGCTCGACGATCTCATCTACCGCGCACGGGCCCACGTCAAGGGGGGGCCTCTGCGCATCGCGGGGCTCGAGCAGATGGGGTGTCCCAACGCCGACGTCGAGGTCGACATCGACATGGAGAGTTACGGCGACGCCACGTACCTGTGGGGCGCTGTCGTCCACGTCGCAGACTCCGTGGCCGATCGCGCTGTCGGGGTGATTCCGGGGTACCGCTACTTCGTGAACTGGGACGAGCTCAACGCCGATGCGGAGGCCGACCTCTTCGCGAGGTTTTGGGCCTGGTTCGGCGCCCTACGCGCAACGTGTCGCCACGCGGGCCTCAGCCTCGCGGCTTACTGCTTCTGGGCCCAGGCCGAAGACGGCGCGATGAATCGCGCCGTCGCGGTGCCGGTGGCTGGTGGACCCACCATCGACGATCTACGCGAGTTCCGCGACGCGCGACCCAGCCAGTGGGTCGACCTGCACGCCCTGGCCAAAGCCCAGATCCAGACCGAGGGACCCCTGGGCCTAAAGTTGCTGGCCACGGGAGCGGGTTTCCACTGGCGAGACCCCACGCCGAGTGGCGAGGCCTCGATGGCCTGGTACGAGGTGGCGCGCGGCGCGGGCCCGCTCGCTGAGACCTCGCGCCAGCGCATCCTCGACTACAACGAGGACGACTGTCGCGCCACCAAGGCGCTGCGCGACTGGCTGAACGGTCCGGCTCGCCTCCTCGCTCACCGCGACCAGGTCTAGGGAGCGAGGCGGTCGTTAGCATTTGACGGTGACACCCCCCACAGACACGCACGCCGACGCCGGCCGCTCGTTCGCGCGTCTCCTAGGCGCGTCGCTAGCGATCTGGGGCTTGGCTCTAGCTCTCTTGAGCGCTCGAGCGGTGGTCTGGCTCGCCGAAGGTCGGGCCACTTCGGGCCTTGTCCTCCTCGGCGTCGTCGTGCTCGGGCGCATGCTCGGCGCTGGAGTCAGCGAGGAGTGGACGACTCGCGCGGCCGCTCGGCAGCGCCACCGCTACCGGCGAGTCGTCACGACCCTCATGGTGCGGCCCCGCCGCGAGGGCGAACGAGGACGCAGCGACCTCGCCCACGCCATCGAGGACGTGTCCTCTCTGCCTGCGCTCGACGTCCTGAGCGCGAGCGCACGCGTGGCATCACTGGGGCTGATCGTCCTCTTCTGGACGGCCGGATTCCTTCCCCTGGCGATCGTGGTAGCTCTGCTCGGGGTGGCCGTTCCTCTCTACCTTCGCGCCGGACGGCGCTCCAACGCCATGGACGCCGACTTTCGCACACGTCGCGCCGTCCTTGAATCCAGACAGCTCGAACTCATCGGCCACGCCCCCGACCTGCGCGCCCTTGGCGCGGTCTCCTACGGCGCCAACGAGATCGCAGCCATCAGCGACTCAGAACACATGATCGTCGAGCGCGCCGTTCGCGTGTCGTTGTCCTCCTCACTCGTCACCGAGTTCCTGGCCGGGGTGAGCGTGGGGCTGGTAGCGATGGTGGTCGGATTCGGGCTACTCGACGGGCGCATCTCGTTGCTGCGGGCATTGATCGCCGTCCTCGTCACCGCCGAGCTCTTCGGTCACGTGCGCCGTTACGGCGTCGCCTTCCATCGGCGCGAGGACGCCACCTCCGCACAAGCGGTCCTCGACGCGCACGACCCCCTGGACGTCTCCAGCGACGGGACACTGCTCGAAGTCGAAGCGCTGACCACGCACGCGAGCGACTCCCGCGTCGACCTTCGAGTCAAGCGCGGTGACCGAGTGCTGGTGACTGGCCCTTCGGGCAGTGGCAAGACCACCCTCTTGCACACATTGATCGGCTGGAGCGCCCCTCGCGAGGGCGCGGTACGCCGCGGCACCGCGCCAATCGCGTACGTCAGCGCCGAAAGCCCGCTTCTGTCACAGTCGCTGTGGGACAACCTCACCCTAGGCGAGGCCTACGAGCGAGGCGTCGTACGAACGCTTCTCGCTCGCCTGGGCCTGGACACTGATCGTTTCGCAGACCTCGACCATCGCCTCGACGCCGACGGTCGCGGGCTCTCTAACGGGGAAAGAGTGCGCCTGGTGCTCGCCCGCGCCCTGCTGGCTCGACCCGCGCTGATCTTGCTTGACGATGTCGCCGGGGTCCTAGACGTCGCGAATCGCGAACGGGTCTCACGCGTCTTGAACGAGCACACCGACGTGGCAATCATCGAAGCCACCGTGGACGCGCCGCTGCTCGACGCACATCAGGTCGTGATGACGTGAGCGACCTGCGACGCCTCCTGACCTGGCTGGAGCGAGCCCGCCCGCCACGGCGCGCGCTCGCCAGCGCCCTCGTCGCCGGACTCATCGCGACGCTCAGTGGTGTCGCTCTTAGCGTCGGCGCGCTCGCCCTGTTGGTGGAGAGCGCGCGCCGTCCGGGCCTCGCTGCTGTGGCCGGGGTACTCATCGTGATCGAGCTACTCGCCTTCTTGCGATCGCCCATCCGCTTCTACGAGCGCATGAGCGCCCATCGACTAGGTCTGTCGGCCGTGACGCGCTGGCGACGTTGGCTCGTCGAGACCATTGGGCGGTGGTCGTACCGGCGTTGGCGCGCCCAAGCCGCGGGCGACCTGCTCGAGCGCTCGCTGCGTGACACCGACGAGCTTCAAGACCTCTGGCTGCGCGGCGTCGTACCGGCGATCAGCTCACTCGCGGCATCGATTCTGGCCGACTTGATCATCGGGTTCCTGCCAGGACACGGTACGTGGTGGCCTGTCGCCGGATTACTCGCCCTCGCCCAACTCGTCGCCGTGGGAATGGTGCTTGGCGGATATCCGGCGCTGGTCAACGCGGACAAGTTCGTGCGCGCCCAGCGCGGACGCTACCGCGCGGTTCTCGTCGAGCTCGCCGGCGTGACGCCCGAGCTCACCGCGCTCGGGCGTGCCAACTACGCCGCGCGCCTCGCCCACGACGTGGACGCCGATCTCGAGCGCGCCGAACACGCCCGCGATCGCACCGCGCGCCTCGTGCGCCTGGCCGCCCCCCTCGCCACTGTCCTGGCCCTCGTCGGTGTGGCAATCGCCCATCCCACGTCGGCGCCGCTGTGGCTCGTCGTGAGCGCCCTCGTCGCCCTCTCGACCTTCGAGCACACCATTACCTGGCGCGCCGCCCTCGAGAGTGCAGTCGCGGTGAGCGCTGCGGCCGAGCGCCTTGACGGGCTCGCCGACGAACGCCCACCCAGCCGCGGGTCATGGCCCAATGGGGCTACTCTCGAGGTACGCGCCGTACGCGTCGTCGAGGGCACCGGCGAGGATGCCTCAGCGATAGTGCGCCACGCCAGTTTCGAGATCGCCCGGGGCCGACGGGTCGCTCTCGTCGGAGTCTCCGGTTCGGGCAAGTCGGCCTTGCTTCGAGCGATCGCCGGCCTGGACGAGATCGCCGACGGATCTATCGCCGTCGGGGGCGTAGAGATTGCCGACATCGACGAGGCGGACCTTCGACGCCATCTGGCCTACGTCGGCGCCGACATCGGCCTCACCGCGGGCTTCGTGCGCGACGTCATCGCCTTGGGCCGCGCGACGACGCGCGACTACGTTGCCGATCTGGCGAGCCTGGGCCTTTCTGTCACCGCGGACACGCGCTGGGGCGAGCTCTCACGCGGCGAGCGTCAGCGAATCGCTGTCGTGCGCGCCCTCGCAACGTCACCTGAGCTCGTAGTCCTCGACGAGCCCACCAGCGGCCTCGGGGCCGAGGAGACCGCGGCGCTTCTGGCGCTGCTCGAGCGCGCCGAGACGTCGGTGCTGGTCGCGACTCACGACGTCCACGTCGTCGCGTGGTGCGACGACGTCGTCGAACTCGCCAACGGAGTCCTCGTCAGCCGTTGAGGGTGCTCATGCCGCGCTCGTGGTAGCGCTCGCCGGCCACCGCGTCACGCGGGACCGCGGCCTCGAGGGCCGAGATCTCCTCAGTGCTCAAGACGATCTCACTCGCGGCCACATTCTCGCGCAGCCACTTGCGTCGCTTGGTGCCGGGGATCGGCACGACATCCTCGCCGCGCGAGAGCACCCAGGCCAGCGCGAGTTGGGCAAGGGTGACGCCCTTGCCCGCCGCGATCAACTCGAGGCGCGCGACTAGGGCCAGGTTAGCGTCGCGGTTCTCGCCGATGAAGCGCGGGTGGTTCTTGCGGAAGTCACGCTCGTCGGTGGCGTCGCGGTTGGCTGGCTCGTCGGTGAGAAAGCCCCGCCCGAGCGGACTGTAAGCGACGAAGCCGATACCCAGTCGACGACAGGTGTCGAGCACGCCGTCTTCAGGGTCGCGCGTCCACAGCGAGTACTCGCTCTGGATCGCCGTCACCGGGTGCACCGCGTGAGCGCGCTCGAGGGTGGACGGCGAGGCCTCGGAGATGCCCAGGTGGCGAACCTTGCCGGCGGCCACCAGGGTGCCCATGGCCCCCCACGTCTCCTCGATCGGCACGGTGCGATCCACTCGGTGCTGGTAGTAAAGATCGATGTACTCGACCCCGAGGCGAGCCAGCGACGCGTCGCAGGCAGCCATCACGTACTCGGGCCGGCCATTGACGCCGAGGTACGCGCCGTCCTCACCACGCTGGTTTCCGAATTTGGTCGCCAACACGACCTCGTCGCGACGCTCGGCTATGGCTCGTCCCACCAGGCGCTCATTAGTGAAGGGTCCATACATGTCCGCGGTGTCAAGGAAGTTCACCCCGAGGTCGAGGGCCTCGTGGATCGTCGCGATGGACTCCGCGTCGTCGCCGACGCCATAGAACTCGCTCATGCCCATGCAGCCAAGCCCCTGCGCGGAGACCTCCAGGCCCTGTCCCAAACGGCGTCGTTGCATCGCGTCCTCCATGTGAATTTGCTCACAACACGTAAATTGTGGGCTTCCGCGAGCACCTTAGCGGTTGGACGTCGAACTAACTTCTAACCATTGGCTGGGGGGGCCAACTTCGAGAGCCTGCCTGTTTCGTTCACGAAACGGGCAGGCTCTTCGTTGTTACTAGGCCCGCTCAAGCAGGGGCACGACGTTGAAGCGAATCAGCGACGGCGAGGTGTCGCGCATGCCGATGACGGTGAGCGACCCGTTGTCGAGCCGTGTGCGCCAGGCGGCCGCGCCATCAACTCCGAGCGCCCAGGTCGCTGCCGACTTGATTGGCGAGACGTGGCTCACGATCGCCAAGTGACGGTGGTGAGAGTGCAACAAGCTCTCCGAGTCCTGGAGGAGTTGGTTGAGGCGAGCGTGGACGCGCCGGTCCACCGACGCCAGTGATTCGCCCCCTCCGAGGGCCAGTTGATGGTCGGACTCGAAGACGCGCCACTGGTCCGCACTGACCACACTGAGCGGCTGACCATCGAGATCGCCGTAGTCGACCTCGATGAAGTCCTCGACAATCTCAGCATCTAGGTGCGGCAGAGCGAGCGCCGCGGTGTCGCGGGCGCGATGCAGTGGCGACGCCCACACCGCGACCACTCCGTCGAGCAGCGGACGCAGCGCGACCGCCTGACGCCGACCGAGTTCGGTCAACTCGGGATCGCTGCGACCCACCAGCAGGCGCCGGGCGTTGGTGACGGTCTGTCCGTGACGAATGAGGACGATCACGTCAGTAGGAGCCGGCCACACTCGGGGCAAGGAGCAATCTCACCCTCGGGGAGCGCCTTCAACCGGTCGATATCGAGAGGTGCCAGAGCGATTCGACACCCGTCGCAGCGTCCAGCGACTAGTTGCGCGGCGCCGGAAATGCCGCTGCGCGAGAGCGCCGCGTCGTAACGTGTCAGCAGCGCCGCGGGCACAGCGCTCGCCGTCTCCTCGCGAGCCCGTCGCAGCGCGGCGAGCTCCTCATCCAAGCTCGCCCGCAGCTCGCTTACCAACGTGACGAGCTCCGTCCGGCGCGCCACCAAGGGCGCGGCGGCGGCCTTGACTGTCTCGACCGCCTCGTCGAGCGGCTCGAGCTCCATCATCAACCCGAGCTCGCGGTCCTCGGCCGCCGAGAGAAGCTCGCGCACGTGGTCGAGCTCCTTCTGCAGGGCCGCGAGGGTCCCGGCCGGTGTTCCGCTCGCGCTGAGCTTTGCAGCCAGGTCACTAGCGCGCGCGCCCAGACGGGCGCCCTCGTCGCGGGCACTCGCGTGGGCCGCCCGCACCGGGGCCTGCGCGTTCTGGGCGGCACGTAGGTCGCCGGCCAGAACGCGAAGCTCGCCCTCGACGTGCGTCAGTTCCTCGGACTCGGGTAGATGACGGCTCTGACCGGCCACGCGCTCGATCCAGCGGTCGGCCTCCATCAGTGCGCGCAACGCCTCGAGGTCAGTCACCGGACCAGTCTCGCACGCGCGCTAGGTAGTCTTCGAGTTTGCCGAGGGCCGCTACGAGCGTCGGTTCGGCCCGCTCGCGGGCAGCGACGAAGTCGAACCAGAAAACGTCCGGGCTCTCGCCCGGGCCTGGTCGGGGCTCCAGTGGAGGGGCCTCGAGCACGTAGCGCAGGTCGTAGTGGGTGTGGCCGCGCGGGCCCGGGTGAACGTCAACGTGAAAAACGCGCTCGTCGAGGAGCGAGACGTCAAGTCCGACCTCCTCACGGCATTCGCGCAAGGCGGCAGCGGGCGGGCTCTCACCGCCGTCGACGTGG
>JAJZSX010000111.1 GCA_021849435.1 Actinomycetes bacterium
CAATCCACATGGAAAGATGCAACGATGAGTTCGGAGCGGCGTGAGACCACCACCGTCATTTCTCGGCGCCGGCTCTTCTGGCTTACTGGCAGCATTGGCGCACTCGTTGCAGCAGGAGCGAGCGGAGTCGAACTCGTCGCCCACGGCGTACTTCCTGGGCGCCAGTACCTTAACCAGGTAGACGGCGCATGCTCGGTCGCGCAGCCGAGCCTTGACGTTGGGCCAGTGGGACCCAGTGAGTCGGGCCACTTCTACTCGCGCGCGCGACAGCGACAAGTTGGGTACACCCTGGCTTACCCACCTGGGCACAAGCCGGGAAGTGAGCTTCCACTCGTCGTGATGCTCCACGGATTCGGTGATAATCACTCCACGGCCCTGGTTGGCCTCACGCCAGCGCAGGCGGTGGCACTACGAGTCAATGGCGCGCCACTGGCTCCCGTGACGTTAGTGACGGTTGACGGGGGCGACGGGTATTGGAATCCGCATCCAGGTGATGATCCACTCGCTATGGTTGTCGACGAGCTCATCCCCTGGTGCCAGCGGCGCGGGCTTGGCACGACTCCCCACCGAATCGGATTGATGGGGATCTCAATGGGTGGATACGGAGCATTGACGATCGCTGAGCGTCATCCTGAACTTGTCGCCGCCGTTGCCGCGATCAGTCCCGCGGTATGGACTTCGTATTCTCAAGCGAGAAACGCCAACGCCATGGCGTTCGCGTCGTCGTCCGCCTTTGACGCTGGAAACGTGATCACGCACGCAGCTCGATTGGGAACGATTCCGGTGCGTGTCGCTATCGGAGTAGATGACCCCTTCTACCCGGGAGTCGAACGACTCGTCGTAGCCCTGCCGAAGAATGCAGTCGTCGATCGGGGTGGCGGCTGTCACACGGATGCGTTTTTCCTCGCCCAGGAGCCGCCATCATTGGAATTCCTCGCAACCCATCTCACGACGACGCGCAGGTAGGAAACTAAATCGCGAAGGCGCACTCGGGTCGTTCGCCGAGTTCAACCTGGAGGCGCACGTCCATCTGGACGAGGGGCAGGTCGTCGGCGTGGGTGACGCCCACGCAGCGCGACGACGTGGGAAGGACGTCGAAGCGCATCGGGTAGTGGTGCAGGATGCGTCCGACGAAGGTCGACAGCGCCACCTCGGGCTCGTCGTCGAAGTCGTGGCTCTCGAGCGCGTGGTGCAGCAACGGCCAGATCGCGGGCTGGAATCCCCACAGGTTCATCGACACCGTCGTGTCGGACTCGAGCAGCACGGGAGAGAGCCCGTCGTCGGAGGCGAACCCGCCCTCCCACGCGTAGACCTGGCGGCGCTCGACGATGTCGGTGAGGTGTCCGTTGACCACGTTGCACACGCCGCGCGAGACGGGCAGGTCGCCGACCAAAGCGCGATCAAGCTGGAAACCGATGAGACAGTTCGTGCTGCGCTCGCGCAGGTGTTCGCCGAGCTTTTCCAGCGCGTCACGTCCGTAGAGGTCGTCGGAGTTGGAGATCGCGAAGGGCACCGACGTGTCCAGCAGGCTCTCGGCGGCCAGCGTCGCGTGCACCGTGCCCAGCGGTTGGTGCTGAAGGGCGAAGGAGACGTTGACCTCCTCGGGCCAGTTCTCTCGGACGTGGGCCTCGATGTCGGGTCCCGTCTCGGGGTTGACGACGACGACGATCCGGTTGAACCCGGCCGACAGCGCGTCCGAGGCGATGAGGTCGATCACGGCTTCGCCGTGCACGCCGATCGGCGCGAGCGGCTTGAGGCCCCCGTAGCGGGTGGCCCGCCCGGCGGCAAGGATGATGAGCGACGGGTCTAGGACCACTTCACCACCGCGGAGGCCCAGGTCATGCCCGCGCCGAATCCCGTGAGGAGCGCGTAGTCGCCCGCGTGCACGCGGCCGTTCTCGCGCGCGTCGTAGAACGCGAGGGGGATCGACGAGCTCGACGTGTTGCCGTAGCGATCGAGCACCACGACGCAGCGCTCCATGTCGATGCCGAGGCGCTGGGCCGCGGCCTGGATGATGCGGATGTTGGCCTGGTGGGGCACGACGAGCGCGATGTCCTCGGCCGATACGCCGGCGCGCTCCATGGCCTCACTGGCCGAGTCGACGACGACGCGCACGGCGCGACGAAAGACCTCTTTGCCGTCCATCTGGAAGAAGCCGTCGTGCTCGCAGGACAAGAGGTCGGCCGACGTGCCGTCGGTGCCCAGAACGAAGGACAAGACGTCCGTGCCGGTCTCGTCGTAGTCGAGCACCGCGGCGCCCGCGCCGTCGGCGAGCAAGACCGCCATGTTACGGTCGTCCCAGTCGACCCAGCGCGAGAGGTTCTCCGAGCCGACCACGAGGATGCGCTTGTTGCCAGTCTCAAGCAGTCCTTGGGCCGTGCGCAGTGCGAACATGAAGCCGCTGCAGGCGGCGTTCACGTCCATCGTGGGACACGTCAGTCCCAAGTTGGCCGCGATCGTGGTCGAGGTCGCGGGCGTGATCCGGTCGGGGGTGGTGGTCGCGAGAACCAAGAAGTCGATCGAGTCGAGCGCTACGCCCGCGTCGGCGATCGCGGCCGCGGCGGCCGTCGTGCCGAGGGAACCGGCTGATCCACCGATACGGCGCTCACGAATGCCGGTGCGCTCGCGGATCCACTCGTCGGAGGTGTCGAGGGTCTGTGAGAGCTCGTCGTTGGTCACGACCCGTTCAGGAACGGCGATACCCCAACCCTTGAAGCGAACTCCCATGAAGACGGCCCTTTCCTCTGGCTTTTCGCCAGTCTAGGTCGGCCGCTTATTGGGCCGGTGGTGCCGCCAGCACCTGGAGCGAGCACCGCGCGACGCTGATGAGACGCCCACGCTCGTCGGTCATCTCGATGCCCCAGACCTGGACACTGCGCCCGAGGCGCACTGGGGTGGCCGTCGCCGAAAGCGTGCCCTCGGACATGGGACGAAGGTGTGAGCAACTGAGCTCGGTGCCCACCACGATCTGGTCGGATTTGACGTTGAGCGCCCCGCCGAAGGACGCCGCGCCCTCGGCCAGCAGTGCCGAGACGCCGCCGTGGAGGATGCCGTAGGGCTGGTGGTGGATGGGCCCGACATCAACGGCTAGGACGACTCGCTCCTTGGAACTTTCGACGACGCGAACGCCGAGGTGCTCGTGCACCCCTGAGTTGATTGGGATTCGATCGGCCGGATTCTCAGTCATGGCCAAAGTGTAGGAGCGTAACCTCGTCTCATGATGAGACGAGTCGACCTTCGCAGCGACACCGTGACCCAACCCACTCCGGCAATGCGCGAGGCGATGGCCCGCGCCGAGGTGGGCGACGACGGCTCGGGTGAGGACCCGACTGTCAACGCTCTCGAATCTCGCTATGCGGCGCTGGTGGGTAAGGAGGCGGCGCTCTTCGTGCCGTCGGGCGTCATGGCCAATCAGATTGCCCTGCGTATCCTCACACGACCCGGCGACGTCGTCGTCGCCGGGCGCAACCAGCATCTGGTCGAATTCGAGTTCGGCGCGGCGGCGCGCAACTCGGGCGTGCAGTTCACCACGGTGGGCGACGAGCGTGGCGTGCTTGACGCCGACGAGGTCGCCGCGGTCCTCGGTGCTGAGGCCTACCACCGGCCCCACGTTGCGATGGTGAGCATCGAGAACACGCACATGCCCTCGGGGGGAACGCCGTGGGAGAGGGCGAGTTTGGCCGCACTCGCGGACGTGCTCGCGGGAACCTCACTGCACATGGACGGCGCGCGGCTCTTCAACGCGGTGATCGCTACAGGGATCTCAGCGGCCGACTACGCCGCGCCGGCCACCACGGTGATGTCGTGCCTGTCCAAGGGACTCTGCGCGCCGGTGGGGTCTCTCCTCGCCGGGCCGGCCGATCTCATGGCGACCGCAAGAATCGAGCGCAAGCGCCTTGGCGGCGCGATGCGCCAGGCGGGCGTGATCGCGGCGGCCGGGCTCGTGGCTCTCGACACGATGATCGAGCGCCTGGCCGACGACCACCGTCGCGCCGGAGTCATCGCCGCGGCGGTCGCCGCAGCCTGGCCCGAGTCGGGCTACGACCCCGCCTCGTGTCGCACCAACATCGTGGCCTTCACCCACGAGCGCGCCGGCGAGATCGTGAGCGCCTTCGTCGAGCACGGCGTGCTCGCTGACACGCTCGCCGCCAACCTCGTTCGTCTGGTGACCCACCACGACGTGACCGATGAGGACGTTGACTACGTGAACGACGTGATCGCGACGATCGCCTAATCCTCACCGTCGTCGCTGGTCGCCGACGGTGTCCGGACAGTAGGCTTGGGAGGTCTCGAGGTTCGTATGGCCGACATTTTTCACCTCTCAACGTTCCTGCACCGGCCCATCTTTGATCAGGCCGGTGACCGGATTGGACGCGTCCAAGACCTGGTCGCGCGACTCGGTGACGACGCGCACCCGCCGATCGTGGGCGCGGTGATCCGCATCGAGGGTCGGGACCTCTTCATCCCGATCAAGAAGATCGGCGGCCTGGCCGAAGGGCGAGTCACCTTCCAGGGCCGGCGGGTGGATCTGCGCCGCTTCGAGCGCCGTCCGGGCGAACTGCTGCTCGCCGAGGACCTGCTCGCTCGCCATCTAATCAATCTGGTGCGCGGGCGACTCATCATTGCCAACGAAATCGAGCTGGCCGAGGTTAACGGACGCTGGGAGGTCATCGGCGTTGATTCGGGGCGTCGCCCGCTTCTTCGACGGATCTTCGGTCCCGGCATCGCGAGCCACGTCAAGTCCGAGACGCTGGTGGACTTCGCCTCGATTGAGCCCTTCGTCAGTCACGTTCCGACCGCGCGTCTGCGCATCCCCTATCGCAAGCTCGCCAAGCTCCACCCCGCCCAGATCGCCGATCTCGTCGAACAGGCGAGTCACGAGGAGGGCGAGGAGATCATCGAGGCCGTGGGACTGGACCGAGAGCTCGAGGCCGACGTCTTCGAAGAACTCGACACGACCCACCAGCTCGAGTTCCTCGAGGGTCGCAGTGACGTGGACGCGGCGCGCCTGCTCGCGCGCATGGAGCCCGATAACGCCGCCGATCTGATCAGCGAGATTGACCAGGAGCGCCGTATGCCGATCCTCGAGAAGCTGCCCGAGAGCCAGCAGACTCGGGTTCGCAACCTGCTGTCCTATAACGCCGACACGGCGGGCGGGCTGATGAACCTCGACTACGTCTCGGTGGCTGAGGACGCCACCGTCGCCCAAGCCATTGAGGCGATCCGGCGCTCGAGTGCACCGACGGAGTCGTTGCACACGGTCTTCGTCCTCGACTGGATGGGACATCCCCTCGGGGCCTGTCCGATCGCGACGCTCGTGCGCACTCGAGAATCCGAACTGGCCATTAACGTCGCGCGCACGCACCTCACCCACGTGCACCCCCAGTGGGACCTGCATCGCGTGGCGCGCAAGATGAGCGATTTCAATCTCACCGTCCTGCCGGTGCTCGACGAGGAGCACGGACAGATGATCGGTGTCGTCACGGTCGACGACCTGCTCGAAGTGATGCTGCCCCAGGGCTGGCGTCGCGAGTTCGGCATGAGCGCGGTGGAGGAGTAGTGCGCCGCGCGGGTCACGTTCTAAGGGGGTCTGTCTGAAACCCCCGAGTACCGGCTTGCCGGTTCCTTCCCTCACGCACCCGCGACACGGACTTATGGGCGACTAGCGCCTCCTGATCGTCGCGGCTGCGTGTCACGACGATCCGAAAGGAGGTGGGCGGTGTCCCGCGAACGTGTTTCCGACAACCAGATCAGCGGCGCCTTCGGGACCATCGCCGAGCACGACTCGGGCGCGCGCCGTGGCGTGCGCGCGCGCCTGCTGACGCTTCTCGCCATCATCGGACCGGGTCTCATCGTGATGGTTGGGGACAACGACGCCGGTGGCGTCTCGACGTACGTCCAGGCTGGTCAGAACTTCGGGTATTCGTTGTTGTGGACGCTGCCACTCCTGATCCCAGTACTGATTATCAATCAGGAAATGGTTGCGCGGCTGGGAGCGGTCACCGGCGTCGGACACGGCCGGCTGATTCGCGAGCGCTTTGGTCGTCGCTGGGGCAACGTCTCGATCGGTTCGATCCTCCTACTCAACTTTCTCATCATCATCACCGAATTCATCGGGATATCACTGTCGATGCGTTACTTCGGCGTGTCGCCGTACCTCTCGGTGCCGGTGGCGGTCTTCGTGCTCTTCGCCGTGACGGCCACCGGGTCCTTCCAGCGTTGGGAGCGGTTCATGATGCTCTTTGTTGCCGTCAATTTTCTCGTCATTCCTCTCGTGGTCCTCGCGCACCCTCGTCTGCACGCCGTCGTCAGCCACGCCGTCTCGCCCAGCGTGCGGGGTGGTGTCACGTCGTCATCGGTGTTGCTCATCATCTCGATCATCGGGACAACCGTCGCGCCCTGGCAGCTTTACTTTCAGCAATCCAACATCGTCGACAAGAGAATCACCCCGCGATGGCTGAACTACGAGCGGATCGACACCGTCCTTGGCAGCTTCATCGTCGTCATCGGCGCGGGCGCCCTCGTCGCCGTAGCCGCCGCAGGGCTCTCCGGGCACGGCGGAACGAACAGCTACATCAACGCACTGGAGGTGGCCCACGGGCTTCGCCGCTACGTCGGGCATGGTTCGGGTGCACTGTTCGCGATCCTGCTGCTCAACGCGTCCGTCATCGGTGCGGCCGCGGTCACTCTCGCGAGCTCCTACGCCCTCTCGGACCTCTCGGGCGCGCGCCAGTCGCTCAACTCACGTCTGGTTGAAGCGAAGGGCTTTTACAGCGTCTTCGCGGGCCTGCTGGTCGTGGCCGGGGCCGTCACCCTAATTCCTGGCGCGCCCCTCGGACTGATCACTCTCGCGGTGCAGGCCATGTGCGGATTGATGTTGCCAAGCACCACAATCTTCGTGCTGTTGCTGTGCAACGATCGCGAGGTCCTGGGTCCTTGGGTCAACGGGCGACTCCTCAACGCGGCTGCGAGCGTCGTTGTGACCGTGCTCGTCGTGCTGTCGATCGCCATGATGGTGTCCACACTCTTCTCATCGGTGAACGTCATTG
This sequence comes from Actinomycetes bacterium, assembly GCA_021849435.1. Next base: position 7,050 of record JAJZSX010000111.1, read on the forward strand.
CCTTGCTGAAGTTCCTCTCGATTGCCGCGGTCGTGGGACTCGTGATTGGCTTGCCACTGGCCTGGCGTCGGCGCGGTCTTGAACCCGTCTACGGCGTCGACCGGCGAGACTGGCGTACACCACGGCTCACGTTGCTTGCGCCGCCGCCGGCGACGCGTTCGCGGCGGGTGCTCTTTGGCGCGGTGGGCACCTACCTGGCTGTTGCGGGTGTGCTGCTGGCTGTGCGAATCATCCAACTCGCCTCCTCCTAATCTCGTGGGGTTGTCACCTGATGTCACACCACACCGCAAGACTATGAAGTAATGAATTTGAGTGAGTGGGCCAACATTCAGGGGATACACCCTCAGAGTGCCTACCGGTGGTTGCGAGAAGGAACGCTGCCGATCCCCGCACGAAAGACGGGGCGACTTATTCTCGTCGGCGATCTCGAAACGTCAAGCCCTGATACGGGCATTACCGCCGTCTACGCTCGCGTCTCTGCGGGCGACCAACGAGCCGACCC
>JAJZSX010000112.1 GCA_021849435.1 Actinomycetes bacterium
CGATCTTCGTCATGCACTTAATGGGAACCTCGCGTACCGCCGAGGTGGATCTCACGCGGGTCCTGGGAGCGGCGCTCGTCCTGGGTGCGGCCGCCATGACCGCGCGACAGCTGCACGTGGTGCCGGTGTGGCGCGTGAGATCGAATCGCACCGCGCTCACGGTCGCCGTCGGCGCCGTCGGGGGCTTCATGGTCGGACTGACCTCGGTGGGCGCGGGGTCGCTCGTCATGGTGCTGCTCGTCGTGCTCTATCCCACCCTGGGCACGAGCGAGCTGATCGGCACCGACCTCGCCCAGTCGATCCCCCTGGCTCTCAGCGCCAGCGTGGGCACCCTGCTCTTCGCCCACGTCGACTGGAACCTCACCCTCGCGGTGGTGATCGGCGGCGTGCCGGCGATCTTCGTGGGATCTCTCATCGCGACGCGAGCGAACAGCCCGCTGATACGCCACCTGATGATCGGGCTCGTCGGGCTGTCGGGCCTCAAGTACCTCGGACTCTCGATCGTCCTCGTGGGGCTGGCCGGGCTCGCCGCACTCTTCGTCTACGCGCTCACCACGGCGAGTCGTCGCCGCGCGCGCAACTTCGAGGCGGCGAGTCAGTAACCCAGGCGATCGAGGATGTCGTCATGCTTCTGCCAGGACGGCTCGACGCGCACGCGCAACTCGAGATAGGTACCTTCCGGAAGTTGCTCGCGCGCGGCGATGCCCACCTCCTTGAGGAGTTGTCCGCCCTTGCCAATCACCATGCCCTTCTGACTCTCGCGTTCGACGAGGATCTCGACCGTGACGTGAGGCCATTCGAACTCGGTGACCCGGCAGTGGATCGAATGGGGCAGCTCCTGAGAGGTCTTTCGAACCAGCTGCTCGCGCACGAGCTCGGCCACCCAGGTTCCCTCCTCAACGTCAGAGACTTCGTCGTCGGGAAAGAGCAGCGGCGATTCGGGCATCTTTGCCTGCACGAAGCGGACCAGATCGTCGATGCCGGTTCCCGTGCGCGCCGAGACCGCGAAGTACTCGACGCGCGCGGCCAGCGCCGGGTCCTCGGCGACCTCCTCGACCACGCGCTGAGCGGCGAGCAGCTGGGCGAGTACGGCGTCCTTGCCTGCACGGTCGGTCTTGTTCAGGACGACGCAGGGCGTCGCGCCGTGGCGCGCCGCGCCCAACGTGATGCGAATGGTGTTCTCGTCGCCCTGGCCGATCTCTGCGCCGGCGTCGAGCACCGCGAGAGCGACGTCGACGTCGTCGGCGGCGGCGCGCGCGGCCTCGTTGAGACGTCCGCCCAGGCTCGTGCGCGGCCGATGCATGCCCGGGGTGTCTACGAAGATCACCTGAACGCCGTCCTCGGTGAGGATGCCGCGAATCGCCTGACGCGTCGTGTGCGGCGTCTTGGCGGTAATGGAGACTTTGGTGCCGATGACGCGATTGAGCAGCGTGGACTTACCCACGTTGGGTCGTCCGAGGATGGCGACGAAGCCGGCGCGGGTCACGACTCGACCTGCTCGACGCGAACCTCTTCGACGCGACGTCCGTCCAGGCGCGTCACCGTCAGGCGGTAGTCGCGCGTGTAGAGCTCTTCGCCAATCTCGGGCACGCCGCCGGCGAGATCGAGCACGAGACCCCCGATGGTGTCCCAGCCGTCCTTGGGCAGGGAGAGGTCGTAGTCGAGGTTGGCGTCGTCGATGTTGAGCCGCCCGCTCAGGGTGATCGCACCCATCGAAGCGGCGGCGACCGGAACGCTCTGGTCCGACTCGTCGGTGATCTCGCCCACCAGCTCTTCGAGGATGTCCTCTAGGGTCACGAGTCCGGCGGTGCCCCCGTACTCGTCGACCACGATGACCAGGTGACTCTGGGCGTGGCGGATCTCGGCGAGCAGCGACGCCACCCGCTTGGTCTCGGGCACGAAGTTCACCGCGACGGCGTGCGTGGCCACCGACTCCTCGCCGCGGCCCTCGTCGACCAGGGCCGCGAGCAGGCGCAGGTTCACGATCCCCACGACGTCGTCAACCCCGTCACCCAGGACAGGCAGGCGTGAGCGCCCCGACTCGATCGCCACGCGCAGCGCCTCGCGCACGGTGGCGTCACTGGCCACGTCGACCATGTCGATGCGCGGCACCATCACCTCGCGCACCACGGTGTCGCCAAACTCGATCACCGAATGGATGAAGTTGCGCTCCTCGGAGGCGATGGCCTGGTCTTCGTGGGCGACGTCGGCCATCGCGAGGACCTCGGACTCGGTCATGCGATGGGGCGAGCCCGTCGTGCCGAAGAATCCGATCACCCACTGGGCGATGGCGAGCAGCGCCGTGGCGGTCCAGCGGATCGGCGCGAAGCGCAACAGGGTGCCCACGACCGGTGCGCTGATCAGCGCGGCGGTGTCGGGGTGGGCGACGGCGAAGTTCTTGGGGATCGCCTCGAAGATCACGAAGATGATCACGACCTCGAGCACCGTCGCAATGAGAACGCCAGCCGCGCCGAAGAGATGCCCAGCCAACACACCGACGAGCGTCGCGGACACCAGCTGACAGATCAGCACGAGCAGCAGCAACGGGTTGAGGAACTTTTCTGGTGCGTCGGTCAGACGCACCAACGCCTCAGCGCCGCGGCGCCCCTCGTCGCGCAGGCCGCGCGCGCGCGAGCGCGACATCCGCACGAGCGAGGTCTCGGCAAGAGCGAAGAACGCCGACAAACTCAGCAGAACAAGCACGACCAGCGCGAGGTAACTGTCCCCGGGCGACCAGAGCGCGCCGATCACGACCCTCTCCGATAGTGGCGCGCCAGGAGCTCGCGCTCTCGCGCTTCCATGCGCTCAGCTTCGTCGTCGAGCTCGTGGTCCCATCCGAGCAGGTGAAGCACGCCGTGAACGACGAGCAGGGCCACCTCGTCGTCGAAAGAGCACTCGTGCTCGAGCGCGTTGCGCGCGGCGACGCTGGGGCAGATGACGATATCGCCAATGAGCTGGGGAATCTCCGAGAGGGGCGGATCGCCCGGGCCGGTGGTGCCCGCGTCGGGGTTGCGCCCGCTGGGCTCGTCCTCGTAGTCGATGGGAAAGCTCAGCACGTCGGTTGGCCCGGTCTTGCCCATGAACTGCTGGTTCAGCGCCGCGATCGTCGTCTCGTCGGCGAAGAGCAAGGAGACCTCGGCCGGACCATGGACGCCTTCGTCGACGAGGGCGCCGCGGGCGAGCTCGACCCACGCCTCGAGATCGATGGCGAGCTCGTGCTGTTCGTCGGCGGCGTAGATGTCGATGGTCATGAGTCCTGCCGGTCGTAGGCGGCGACGATGTCGGCGACGATGCGGTGTCGTACCACGTCGCGCGCTGACAGGTAGACGAAGTTGAGGCCCTCGATCTCGCCGAGCACGCCCTCAAGTCCGGCAAGCCCGCTGCGCTTGCCGTTGAGGTCCACCTGGGTCACGTCGCCCGTGACGACCGCCTTGGAATTGAATCCGATGCGCGTGAGGAACATCTTCATCTGCTCGGGCGTCGTGTTCTGCGCCTCGTCGAGGATGATGAAGGAGTCATTGAGCGTGCGCCCGCGCATGAAGGCGAGCGGGGCGACCTCGATGGTGCCGTTGGCGATCAGTCGAGCCGCCCCTTCGGGACCAACCATGTCGTAGAGCGCGTCATAGAGGGGCCGCAAGTAGGGGTCGACCTTGGCCATCAGGTCACCGGGCAGGAAACCCAGGTGCTCGCCCGCCTCGACGGCGGGGCGGGTCAAGACGATGCGCTGGACCTGGCGGCGATTGAGCGCCTGGACCGCGGCGGCGACCGCGAGGTAGCTCTTGCCGGTGCCCGCCGGGCCGATGCCGAAGGTCACCGTGGAGGCGTCGATCGCGTCGGCGTATCGCTTCTGGCCGGCGGTCGTGGGACGCACGGGCTTGCCCTTGGCGCTGCGCACGACCTCGTGGCGCAGCACTTCGCTCGGGCGCAGGTCGTCATCGACCATGTCGATCGTGCGCTCGACCTTGACCGAATCGAGCGCCTGGCCCGACTCGAGGACCAGGACGAGCTCGTCGAAGAGCCGTAGAACCTTCGCCGCGTCGGGGCCGGTCACCGAGATCTGGTTGCCCTGGACCCGGATCGTCGACTGGGGATAGGCCCGCTCTATGACGCGCAGGTACGCGTCGCGCGGGCCCAGGAGGCCGGCCATCAGGTGGGTGTTGGGTACGAACGTCGTCACGGTGAGGGCCTCGGTGGTCGAGGCGTCGCTGCTCATCCGGGGGGCCACTCCAGGCGCCGACCGCCGAGCACGTGGATGTGCAGGTGGGCGACGGTCATCTGGGCGTCAGCGCCCACGTTGATTACGAGACGGTATCCGCTCTCGCGCACGCCCTCGGCCTCGACGACCTTCTGGGCGAGCAGGACGAGGTCGTCGACGATTCCACCGTGGCTCGAGGCCACCTCGTCGGCGCTGGTGATGTGGACCTTGGGGATCACGAGGACGTGCACCGGCGCCTGGGGGGCGATGTCGTAGAAGGCCAGAGCGGTCTCGCTCTCGGCCACCGGCGTCGAGGGGATCTCGCCCGCCACGATCTTGCAGAAGACACACTCGCTCATGCGCTCATCTTTACCGATTCCCCGCCGCCGCGGTGCTTCCCCACCCGTCGCGCGCGGCCGCCATCAGCGTCGCCGCGGCCACCGCGGCCGTCTCAGCGCGCAGAACGCTCGAGCCCAGTCCCACGCGCACGCGCGTCTCGCCCCACTCCCCGGGCGCCCAGCCGCCCTCGGGGCCGATCGCCACCGCGCGAACCGGCGCCCAGGCCGCGGTCCCGCCGAAGTCGGCCACCGCCACCTCGTCGGGCACGTCGACCACCTTCACGGGCTCGTCGATCAGCACGTCATAGGTGCGACGGCACTGGCCGGCGGACTCCTTCGAGATTCGGCGCCAGCGCGCGAGAGTCTTGGTCGCGTAGTCACCGCGAAAAGCCACCGTGAGACGCGCGCACACCAGCGGCACCACGCGGGTCACCCCGAGCTCGGTGGCCTTGGCGATCGCCCACTCGCCGCGCTCGCCCTTGACCGGCGCCAGGTAGAGGGTGATCGGCTCGGGCGCGGGATCCACTGCGACGTCGCTCGCTCGTTCGAGACCCGCGTCGCCAACGGTCGCAAAAGCCCAGTCGCCGCCGCCGTTGGTGACGACGATCTCCTCGCCCACGCTGGCGCGCAACACCCGTCGCAGGTGGTGATCGTCGTCGCGCGAGAGCGCCGGGAACGCGGGATCGGCGACACGGAACTGCCCGAGGGCCGCGACCCGACGCGACCACTCCTGCTGGGTCATCGCTTCGCCTTGCGTCGGCCGAAGAGGCCCGTAGGCTCTTCGCGCACGATCTCCTCGCGGTGCGCGGCGAGCTGGCGCAGCAGGTCCGCCGACGTCTCGTCAAGCTCGCGGGGCACGTCCACGACCAGGTGCACATAGAGGTCACCGCGACCGCGACCGTGCAGGTGCTCGACGCCCTCGTGCCGAATGCGCTGGACGGTGCCGTTCTGACTGCCCGGCTCGACGTCGAGGACCAGGGTGCCGGTTAGAGTCGGCACCTCGATGCTCGCGCCCAGCGCCGCCTGGGTGAAGGCGACGTGAGCCTCGTGATGAAGGTCGTCGCCTACGCGCTCGAATCGCGCGTCGGGCGCCACACTCAGGTGAACGTAGAGACGACCGTTGGGGCCGCCGCGCGGTCCCGCAGGACCCCGGTCAGCCAGGCGCATGGTCGAACCGTCCTCGACGCCGGCCGGGATCTGCACCGAGAGCACCGAGGTCGTGCGCACGCGTCCGTCACCTTGGCAGTCCGGGCACGGCGACGTGATCCGCGTCCCCCAGCCGTCACAGCGCGAACAGGCCATCGAGGTCACCATCTGGCCGAGGATCGAGTTGCGCACCCGTCGAACCTCGCCGGCGCCGCCGCACTCCTCACAGGTGACCGCTGAGGTGCCCGGCGCCGCCCCCGATCCGCTGCAAGTGCCACAGCGATGGGGCAGGTTCACGGTCACGTCGCGCGTCGCGCCGAAGGCCGCCTCCTCCAGGGTGATCTCGAGGGAGATCTCCGCGTCGGGGCCGGGCTGGGGCCCGCGGCGACCGCCGCGCTGGCCGCCGCCGAAGAACATGTCGAAGATGTCTTGGACCGAGCCGGCGCCGAAGGGACTCTGGGCGTCGGCCGAGCCGAAGCGGTCGTAGTTCGCTCGGCGCTCCGCATCCGAAAGGATCTCGTAGGCCTGGGAAACCTCTTTGAAGCGAGCCTCGGCCGTGGGGTCGGGGTTCGCGTCGGGGTGGTACTGGCGCGCGAGCTGGCGATAGGCGCGCTTGATGTCCTCAGCCGAAGCGTCGCGCGTGACGCCGAGGACCTCGTAGAGGTCACTGGACACGTTCGTCCTCTCCGATGAAGTGGCGCGACAGCTGCTCTGAGACCAGCTGGGCCGCCGCGAGGGCCTCGCGGTACTTCATACGCGTCGGCCCAAGAAGGCCTACCGCGCCAGCGCGCTGGCCGTCGATGGTGACCGGCGCGACGATCAGCGCGCACGAGGCGAGTGACTCGAATCCGTGCTCGCTACCGATGGCGACCGACGACCCCGACTCGAGGACGTCTTGGACCAGAGAGACCACGAGCAACTCCTGTTCGAGGATGGCGAGAACCTTGCGCACCGTCTCGACGCCATTGAAGGCCTCAGCCACTCGCGAGGATCCCCCGATGAAAACCTGCTCGCCCTCGACCGTCGGCGACTCGGCGTGCAGGGTCGCAACCGCGTCGCGCACCAGGCTCGCGACCTGATCGGTGCGCGAGGGCACCTGGACGCGGTGCTCGAGCGAGGTCCCGAGGAGCAGGGCGTTGATCTGGCGCGAAGCCTCGGCCACGTCGCTCGGCATCACCGCGTAGGGGGTGAAGACGCTGTGCTTGGTGACCGCACCGTCGGAGAAGACGGTGACCAACAATTGGTGGTTAGCGTCGAGACTGACCAGCTGGGCCGAGAGGATCGTGGCGTGGCCGTGACCGGCTCCGACCACCAACGAGGTGTAGTTCGTCATCTCGCTGAGCAGCGTCGAGGTTTGCTCGAGAACGTCCTCGACTTCGCCGCGCACGTGGGCGAAGAACTCGGCGACCTGGCGCTGCTGGGCCGAGCCCACGGTGGCGTCGCTGAGGTGGTCAACGAAGTAGCGATACCCCTTGTCGGTCGGTACCCGCCCGGCCGAGGTGTGGGGCTGAGCGAGATAGCCCTCGCGCTCTAAGGCCACCATCTCGCTGCGCACGGTCGCCGGTGAGACGGAGAGGTCGGCGCTGGAGGCCACCGAGGACGAGCCGACCGGCTGGGCCGTGTCGATGTGCTCGGTCACAACGGCCTCAAGGATCGTCGCCTTGCGCGCGTCGAGATCCGCTGACGCCGGGGGTTTCGCGACGCGACGAGCCATGTGCCTCCTTGTTAGCACTCGATTCTACCGAGTGCTAACGCGAACGTGTTCGACGCCAATCGTCAGCCCGCGCTAATCCTCGAGCTTCAAAGCGGCCACAAAGGCCTCCTGGGGCACTTCCACG
>JAJZSX010000113.1 GCA_021849435.1 Actinomycetes bacterium
CTCGTTGTCAATCCCCTTCTTCTTCGAGCCGGTCCACGTCTCAGCCCACGACACCATTCTTCAGGTTCAGGTTCCGGGCACTGGCGCGACCAGCGTGCACTTCGCTGAAGGTCGCCACACGTGGGTTGATGGCGCGCTGCTCGCCAAGAACCCGATCCACTCCTTCGATCACACCGACGGGGCAGTCCCGCCCTGGCCGACAATCGGCATCAAACTGTCACGATTCCAGACCGAGTATCCGCCGGCCGGGCCGCGCGAGTCCGCTCTCGCCATTGCGGTGCGCTGTCTCAACACAATGATGAACGAGTGGGATGCCCTCACGACACACGATTCGGCGGCGCACCGCACGATCTTCGTTGACAGCACTGGCGTCAGTGCGACCGACTTCGACCTCACTCGCGATCAGCATGATGACCTCTTCCTCGCCGGCGTAAGAGCAGCCACGCAGTACGTCATAGACGTGGCCGCGCTCGGCGGGGTTTCGCGTCACTAATCAAATTCAGTGGTCTCGGGCGTTGGGCGGACTCTGGCCGCACCGGTAGAATGGGTCCTGCGCGGGCGTCGTCAGCGCGTGCAACGAGTCCGGAGGGTGGAAGCGTGGCGATTGTAGCGAAGTGGCGGCGCGCATTCGTTCTCCTCGTCGCCTTCGCCTCGCTAGGTGGTGCCGAGGGCGCCGCCGCGACCACGAATCCCTCAATGATTCACCCCGCGCGCAATATCGTTGCCCAGCCCAACTTCGAGAGCTCGGGTCCGTGCCATTGGACGAGCTCGCACACGCTGGGATGTGTGAACCCGTGCTTCGTTGGTGTGGCCGGCACCGTCGTTGTCGCCCCGTACGATAATTCGCGCGCCTGCACCAATTATGTTCTCAAAGCAATCAATTCCGCGCGAGCTAGTGAACATGTGGCCCCGTTGGTGCTGCCCGATAACTGGTATTCGCTGTCGGTGACCGAACAGATATACGTGGTAATCAACCTCGAGCGCACCGCACGCGGACTCCCGCCCTACCTTGGCTTGACGAGGAAACTCGACTCGTCGGCGCAGGCAGGAGCTGCCAAGAATGTCGACCCCTGGTTCGTCACCGGTATGGCCTATTCGCGCTTCACGTCAATCCTCGCGGATGCGTCGCCATCCCCTCTCGCGGCGGACTACGTGTGGATGTACAACGACGGCTGGGGAGGTAGTACCGCGACCACTTCCAACGTCGATTGCACCAGTGCACGGTCACCCTCGTGCTGGGGGCATCGCTCGAACATCCTCGGCGGCTATCTGGGGTCGTACTGCCACACGTGTCAGATGGGTGTGGCCTTTAGGAACAATCGAGGAACAGGCACCTACGCCGCCATCTTCGTCAAGCCCCGCGGTCGTGTGGCACCGATGTATTTCACCTGGTCACGTGATGTTGTACCGCACCTGGACGGGGTGGCCACTACGACCTCCGTGATTTCAAGTAACTGACTTTCGCCGCTTTCGCAGAAACTTGCCAGCGACGTGCCACGGGTCCGGGAGTGTCAAATCAGGAGTCATCACGAAGCGTCGAGGTGGAACGAACCTCGACGACCTCGCGAGAGTCGAAGGTGACGTCAGTTCCTGGCCGACGTGTCGCCACCCACGGGCTTCGTCAACGCTCCTCGCGCGATAATTGTCGTTGGGATCCCACTGCTGCGCCTCGTCGAAGCCTTGCGCGGTCAGGTTTCCCTCGGCGATTTGTATCGAACCGACTCCGGTGCTCCACGACGACAGATTGACATCAAGGGCGCAGATCGCACCACGCCGCCGCTCGTCGTCCACAGGGGCCGACGGAGACGTATCCCACAATCTCATCGCCTTCAAGTGCGAGAAACGTCCGTGGATCATCGCGACCTGTTCGATCAAAGGTGTAGGGACTTGCGCGCTCCCCCTCGTCGAGCCCGTCGAGGGGGAGCCCTGACCCCCCTCGAAACGAAATACGGACACGCGCTCGAAGCCAACGATGATCTTCGTGCCCCCGGCAGGATTCGAACCTGCGCTCACGGTTTAGGAAACCGATGCTCTATCCCCTGAGCTACGAGGGCCTGTCAGTGGCGACATCTTCGTCAGAATCCCACCGGATCGATGGTACTTGGAGCCGATGTCTCAAGTCCTTTTCGCGCCAATCGCGCCGGAAACGGCTACTGCCCGCGAACTCCCATTCAACGTCCGCGCTGATCGTCTCGGGCCCCGCGTTGAGCCTGACGCGCTAGAAGCCGTTCTTTTCAGCGCCGGATCGTAGCTCACGGTGTAGCTGTGGTGCGAAAGGTTTTCCAATAATGGGGCGAATCGGGGAGAATTCTCAGAATATTACAATAATATTCTTTTTGTTTTCTATTTCTTATCGTGCTGTACGAATACGTTAATCAAGCCTCTACTATGGAACCGAATCCACACATTTATGTTTCCTTTTTCGATATTTCGGAATTGGTGGAGACGGGAGAATTTTGACATGAAATCGGCACGAAAAATCTGGATACTCGTCACGGTGGTGATCGTCGTCATTGCGGCCGGAATCACCATAGGGGTCCTGAGCTCGAAGTCCCCAAAGTCCACCGCCTCCGGCGGCACGGTGACCTTCGCCGAGGCGCCCGGGGCCAATCCCAACTACATCTTCCCGTACATGGGCGGCCAGTACTTCTCAGTCGACAACATCAACCAGTTCCAACAGCTGATGTTCCGACCCTTGTACTGGTTTGGCCTCGGAGGATCAGTCGCCGTTCAGCCGGCGCTGTCGCTCGCAAACATGCCAGTGTTCTCGAACAGCAATAAGACGGTGACCATTACGATGAAGGGCTGGAAGTTTGCCGACGGCCAAACCGTCGACGCCCAGTCAGTGATGTTCTTCCTCAACCTGTACAAGGCCGACCCAACGTCTTACGCGGGATATAACCCCGGCTTCGGTATCCCCGACCAGGTCCAGAGTGCCACGGGACACGGAAACACCGTGACGCTGAAGTTCAAGACGTCCGTTAACCCGAACTGGCTACTCTACAACTACCTTTCAGAGATCACCCCTTTCCCCAACACCTGGGACGTCACGTCGGCCTCAACGCCATCGACCTGTGCGACCGGTGCCTACGGAGCGCCCTCGACCGACACCGCTTGTAAGGCGGTTGAGAAGTACCTGGACGCCCAGTCCTCCAAAGTCAGCACCTACACCGACGCGATGTGGCAGAGCGGCGCCGACGGCCCGTGGAAGCTCACCTTCATGGACAACCTCGGCAACGTTACCTTTGTACCCAACACGAAGTACTCCGGCCCCCAGAAAGCTCAGGTAAAGACCGTCAAGGAGGTCCCCTTCACTTCGAACCAAGCTGAGCAGTCGAGCCTGCAGGCGGGCACCATCGACGTCGGCTTCGTGGACCCGACAATTCTGACGTCGCCAGCCCCGGGACCTGGACAGGCCGGACCCAACTGGCCAGCGATCGCCAGCACCTACAACATCTACGCGGGTACCCCATGGAGCTTCAACTACGCGCCGTTCAACTTCAGCTCGGCCAATCCCACGTCCGCGGCTATCCACCAGCTCTACATCCGTCAGGCCCTGCAGATGTCCGTGGACCAGACAGGAATCATCAAGGTGGTCGACAAGGGCTACGGCGTGCCAACCTACAGTCCTCTGCCGCCCAACACCCCGGCGTCGATCAGCGATCCCGTCGCAAACCCGTATCCCTTCAACAAAGCCAAGGCAGAGTCGCTTCTAACCTCGCACGGCTGGAAGATCGAGAACGGGGTGCAGACCTGCGTCAATCCGGGTACGAGCGCCAACCAGTGCGGGCCAGGCATCACAAAGGGCTACACCTTGAACTTCAAGATCGTCTGGGCCAGCGGATCACCGTCGCTCGATGACACGTTCAATGCCGAGATCGCCGACTGGGCGAGCATCGGCATCAAGTTCGCCCACACAACCGGCACGTTCAACACGGTCATCGCGGACTGCACGAGCGCCAAGCAACACTACGAGTTGTGCTCATGGGGTGCGGGGTGGATCTACGCCCCGGACTACTACCCTTCGGGTGAGACGCTCTTTACAACCAAAGGCGGCTTCAACCCCGGGGGCTACAGCGACCCAACGATGAACAAGATCATCAACACGACGACCTTCGGCACGGCCAAGTTGACCGCGTACGCCAAGTACGCGGCCGAGCAGCTCCCAGTGCTCTACCAGCCGAACCCGGTCACGCCGATTGAGATCAAGAAGACGTTGAAGAGCTCCATCGGATTCACCCCGAACCCGCTGGCAAACTTCATGCCCGAGTACTACTACTTCTAAACCGTCGACGAGCGACTCGATCGTCCGGCGCGACACCGCGCCCGCGGAACCCTCTTCGGTGGGACCCGCGGGCGCGGTGTCGTCGTCACGTCCGACGCAACACGTCGCCGTCGCCGGGCGAGCGACCGATCGGGCCCTGACCGTTTAGTCGGCACGATGAAATGAGTTGACGACGATGGATAAGCGACGCGACATGGCCCACGGTGCGGACACCTCTGAAAGGATGGGACTGTGACGAAATGGCTCGCACGCGGTCTCGACGCCGTAGACCGCTTTCAGCGCCGCCACCGCTGGATTGCGTTGCCGTTCTCGCTCGTGCGCAAGATGAGCGACGACCAGGGTGGCAATCTCGCCGCACTGATCGCGTACTACGGCTTCCTCTCACTGTTTCCACTCCTGCTGAGTTTCGCATCAATTCTCGGTTTCGTGCTCGCCGGGAACTCGGGTCTTCGCGTCCACGTCCTCGAGAACGTCGCACGTTCCTTTCCAGGCTTCGCCGGCACCATCGACGCGACGATCACGGGCAGCGGGATCGCTTTAGGCGTTGGTCTCGTGGTCGCCCTGTGGGCCGGCCTGGGCGTCACGCGCGCAGTAGAAGGCGCCATGAACACGGTCTGGTACATTCCCCTCGCCCAGAGGCCAAACCTGTGGTGGTCGCGACTGCGCGGACTGGCCATGCTCGTCGCCCTGGGCGTCGCATTCATACTCTCGAGCTCCCTGGCTGGCCTGCAGGGGACCCACGTCATCGCCCCGGTCGCCGCGAATCTCGTCAGCGTCGTCGGGCCGCTGATACTTAATTTCGTGCTCTATCTCGGCGCCTTCGTCATCCTGACCAACCGCCGCATGTCGTGGCGGACCGTGTTGCCAGGCGCGTTGGTCGGAGCCATTGGCTGGACGCTCCTACAGAACATCGGCGCCTACTACACCCGCCACGAGATCGCCCACGCGTCGCACCTCTATGGTCCCCTCTCTCTGGTCGTGGGACTGCTCGCCTGGATCTACCTCGGCGCCCAGCTCACTCTCTACGCGGCGCAGCTCAATGTGGTCCTCGCCGAACACCTGTGGCCACGCAGCCTTCGCGGAACGTCCACCGACGCGGACCACCGATCGCTCCTCCTTCGCTCACGGGTACTTCAGCGCTGAGGCTCGCCCACCGATGAGCACGCGGTTTGTCGCTGCGAGTCTCCTCAGTCGCCCGAGGCACAACTCCTAGGAGGCTCGATCGACCTACTCATGATCCACGCGTGCAGTCCGACCTGGCGTCCACGCTGGAATCCGTACTGCTCGAGGAGTTCGACGGTGGCGCTGAAGAGGAAGCGGCCCTGAGCCGCGCGGCCACTCGTGACCTCGGAGATCGCCTCGACCGGACCGCCACCGGCGGCGCCGATCATGTCGAGGGCCCCTTCGAGTGCGGCGCGGGCGACACCTTGGCCCCGATGCCTCTTGTCAACGAAGACGCAGGTGATGCGCCAGTCGGGGACGGGCGGCGGATCTTTGTCGTACATCCTGCGGTGCTTCAAATTGGATAACTCGTCTGGGCTGCCGTATTGGCACCATCCCTGGGCGAAGCCGTCGCTGTCGAGAACGAGCGCCGCGTGGGCCCGGCCCGTTCTCACCCGGTCCTCTTTCACCATTCGGTAATCGACTCCGCGCTGGCCGCATTCAGGGTGATAACCGATGCACCAGCACCCGCCAAATACGCCGTTATTGCGCTCGACAAGTTCGGCGAACTGATCCCACGTCGAACCCTCCAGCGCCACGATCTGGTACGCCATTCGAGCCCCTCTCCCACCAGATTGTCCCACCTCAAGAGGCCTTTCGCCACCTGCGCCTCGCCACGGTGTTCGATCCTCGAACTGTAAAACGGGCCGCGCAACGTCAAAGCGAGCGGGGATCTCTCTCGCTCGTTGGTCGTTGCGGCGGGCGATGAACCTCTCGCTAGCCTGGTCCTCACGTGAGCATCCTCGTCGACCTTCAGCGAGTTACCTTTCACGGCGCGGACCGCCCGGTACTTGAGAATCTGTCCCTTACCGTCTCGAGTGGCGAGCGAATTGGCGTCGTGGGCATCAACGGCGCCGGCAAGAGCGCTCTCTTGTCGATCATGCGTGGCGATCTCACCCCAGACTCCGGAGAAGTTCGTCGGCCCCGCGACTTGCGCGTAGGGGTCCTCGAGCAAGAACCGTCCCTGCCCGCGTCGACGGTGCGCGAGGCCTTGGGATCGGGCTGGCAGGTAGACGCCGCGCTGGATCGCCTGGACATGCTCGGCTTCGCCGACGCGCCGATTCCCTCGTTATCCGGCGGACAGCGAAAGCGCGTCGCCCTGGCGCGCGTCTTCTCGCGGCCCGTGGACTTGCTCGTGCTGGACGAGCCGACCAACCACCTCGATCTCAACGCGATTCGCTGGCTCGAGCAGCAACTCCTCGACTTTGCCGGCGGCGTCGTCCTCGTCAGTCACGATCGATTCCTGCTCGATCAGGTGACGACCCGCATGGTCGAAATCGACCGGGGAAACACCTACGTGCACGCGGGGGGCTACTCGCGTCTGCTCGAGGCCCAGGCCGAGCGTGAGGAGCGAGCCGCCACCGCTGAGCAGGTGCGCCGCAATCTCGCGCGCACCGAGCTCGCGTGGCTGCGTCGCGGGGTGAAGGCGCGCTCGACCAAGCCCCAGGCCCGCATCGACGCCGCCCATCGGCTCCTGGCCAGCCGTCCCGACGCCCCGGCGCGTAGCGGTCCACTGGACTTGAGCGTCCAGACCCCGCGCCTCGGCACCACGGTCATCAAGACCCACCGGGTCTCCTTTGGCTACGGCGATGAGGCGCTGCTACGCGACGTCGACCTCGAGCTCGGCCCCGGTGACCGCGTGGGAATCGTCGGGCCCAACGGAGCGGGTAAATCCACTCTGCTCGACCTCCTCGCCCATCGACGGAACCCGACGAGTGGCACCATCAAGCACGGCTCGACCGTGGTCGTTTCATACTTCGAACAGCACGACCGCGAGCTCGATCCCACCGCCACAGTCCAAGAGCTCGTTGCGGGACCGCGCGGCGTGCCGGGCTCGCCCGCCGACGTCGCCCTGATGAAGCGCTTCTGGTTCACGGGGGCCCTTCCTGCGACGAAGTCGGGGGAGCTCTCGGGTGGTGAGCGACGGCGACTCCAGCTGCTGCTCGCCCT
>JAJZSX010000114.1 GCA_021849435.1 Actinomycetes bacterium
GCAACGTCAGCCGGCACCTCGGCCACGGGCACACCCGAAAGCGTCGGCACTGGAACCGTGCGCACCTCGTCGAGCACGCTCTGGAGGCGGGCGTTGAACGCGTCGAGGGCGGCCTCGGCCTCTTCAAGGGAGATATCGCCACGACGCACCAGGGTCTCGGTGTAAATCTTTCGCACCGAGCGCATCTGGTCGATGATCTTGTACATCAAGGGCTGGGTGTAGCTCGGGTCGTCGCCTTCGTTGTGACCGTGACGGCGGTAACACACGATATCGAGGACGACGTCGCGCCGGAACGTCTCGCGGTAGTCGAAGGCGAGCTGGGCCGCGCGCGCGCACGCCTCGGGGTCGTCGCCATTGACGTGGAAGATCGGCGCCTGGATCATCTTGGCGACGTCAGTGGGATAGAAGCTCGAACGCGCCGAGTCGGGTGCGGTCGTGAACCCCACCTGATTATTGATGACAATATGGATAGCCCCGCCCACCCGATAACCCGAGAGCTGCGAGAGGTTGAGGGTCTCGGCGACCACGCCCTGGCCCGCGAAGGCGGCGTCGCCGTGGATCAGGATCGGCAGGTAGGGGAAACGCCCCGAGGGCATCGCCGCACTCGAGCCGTCGTCCGGGGTAAGGACGAGATCCTGCTTGGCGCGCACCACGCCCTCGACCACGGGGCTAACCGCCTCGAGGTGCGACGGGTTCGAGGCCATCGACACTGCGATCTCCACGCCTGAGGAACTGACGTAGGCGCCGCGCGCGCCCTTGTGATACTTCACGTCGCCGCTGCCTTGGACGCTTTCGGGATCCAGATTGCCCTCGAACTCGGAAAAGATGTCTCTGTAGGACTTGCCCACAACATTGGCCAGCACGTTGAGCCGGCCGCGATGCGCCATGCCGATGACGGCCTCGCTGAGGCCCCCCTCGGCCGCGGCGTCGAGAATGGTGTGCAAGGCCACGATCGTTGACTCGCCGCCTTCGAGACCGAAGCGCTTCTGGCCCACGTAGCGCGAATGCAGGAAGCGCTCAAAGACCTCGGCCTCGTTGAGCGCTCTCAGGATCCGGTGCTGCTGGTCACGCGTTGTCGTCACGCGCACACCCTCGACACGCTCTTGGATCCATCGCTTTTGGGCGGGGTCCATGATGTGGCCGTACTCGATACCGATCGTGCGGCAATAGGCGTCGCGCAGGATCGACAGGACCTCGGCCAGGGTGGCCTCGCGCTTGCCGGCGAGGCCGGCGACGACGAAGGAGCGCTGTAGGTCCCAAATCGTCAGCCCGTAGTTGTCGATCTCGAGCTCGGGGTGCAGCGGCGGCGGGTCGGCGTGCAGGGGGTCGAGGTGCGCGTAAAGGTGCCCGCGTACCCGATACATATTGATGAGCTCCTGGACCCGGATGTGCTTGAGCGTGCGCTCGTCATTGTCCGCGTGACCCGGGTTGCGGTCGTTGGCCCAGTGCGAGGGCTCGTAGGGAACTCCCAAGGACGAAAAGATCTCCTCGTAGAAGGCGTGTCCGCCCGTAAGACACTCGGCGACGTACTTGAGAAACAGCCCCGACTCCGCGCCCTGGATGATCCGGTGGTCGTAGGTCGACGTGAGCGACATGACCTTGCCGACGCCTATCTCGGCGAGGGCGCGTGGGTCCGCCGCCTCGAAGCCGGCCGGCCAGGCGAGGGCTCCCACTCCAATGATCGCGCCCTGGCCGGGCATGAGTCGCGGCACGGACTGGACGGTGCCAAGGGTCCCGGGATTGGTCAGGGAGACGGTCGCCCCAACGAAGTCGTCTGCGCCGAAGGTGCCCGCGTGGACCTTGCGCACGAGGTCTTCGTACGCGAGAAGGAATCCGCGAAAATCCATGGTGTCCGCGTCGCGAATGACCGGCACCAGCAGGTTGCGTGTCCCGTCGGCCCGCTCAACGTCGACCGCGAGTCCGAGCCCGACGTGCTCGTGATGGATCACGCCGGGCGTGCCTTTGGCGTCGACGGCCTCGACGAAGGTCGAGTTCATCGAGGGTACCGCGCCGAGGCCTTTGACGACCGCGTAGGCGATGAAGTGGGTGAAGGAGACTTTCGCACCGCTGCTGCGGGCCAGGTTCTCGTTGAGCGCGGTGCGATTGATCTCGAGCAGGCGAGCGGCGACGGTGCGCACGCTCGTCGCGGTGGGAACGCCCAGACTCGCGACCATGTTGGTCACGATGCGCGCCGGGGCGCCGCGAAGGGCCACGGCGCCCTCTCCGGTGGCGACCTTGGCCTGCGCGGGGGCCGCAGGGGCAGCGGAAGCGGCCAGCACCGAGGTCGTCACGGTCGGCACGGTCGAGCGCTGGTAGTCGGCGAAGAACTCGCGCCAGCTCGGTGACACCGAGCCGGGATCGAGCAGGAAACGGTCATACATATCATCGACCAGCCACGCATTGGGTCCGAAGGACCCCTTGTGCGCCGACGAGGAAGGTTCGGAGGGGGCAGTCACGCGTCCAGCCTAGAGCGAGGCTCGCGGATTCAACGTGGCCGGTTCGCCGGGCGAGCGGGTAAGTTCACGCCGTGGACACCGCGATGCAACCTCTGCGAGGACTGCGCGCGATGCCCTCGCCACCCGTACCGGGCCTCGCGGTCGCCGAACGACGCGTCGCCCATCCTCAGGCCAGCGTGATCTGTGTCCACGGCGGCCTTGACCGTGGAGGTTCGTTCGCGCGCATCGCGCGCCGCCTCGAGCAGTTCGATCTGGTGACCTACGACCGACGGGGCTATCAGGGCTCGCGCGCTCTGGGCGTGGGAACCCATGACGAGCACGTGACCGATCTTCTCGCCCTGATCCGCGCGGAGCGCAAAAGCGCCCGCGTCCTCGTCTTCGGCCACAGCGTTGGCGGCGTCGTGGCGCTGGGCGCCGCCGTCGCCGAGCCCGCGCTCGTCGACCTCGTCGTCGCCTATGAGTCCCCCCTGCCCTGGATCCTGCCCCGCGAGCACTCCCGGTCGCTCCTCGGGGAGGATCCCCGCGAGGAAGCCGAGATCTTCTTCAAGCGCATGGTGTCACGCAGCGCGTGGGAGCGCCTGAGCGACACCGAAAAGGAGTCCCGACGACTCGACGGACCAGCCCTTCTGGCCGACCTACGCAGCGTGCGCGCGAGCGCGCCCTTCGACCTGTCTGACCTGGCTACTAGCGCGACCTACGTCCACGGTGACGGAGTACTCGCGCCCTATTACCGCGAGTTATCCGCCCTTCTCGCGAACCGGTACGCCATTCGCACTGTGGAGATGACGGACGCAGGCCACGGCGCCCACCTGGCGAACCCTGATCAACTGGCTGAACTGCTCTCGACTCTCTGGCAGGACGCGTGCGCGTCGGCCTAAGCGGGGCGAGCGGGTTCATCGCCACGGCGCTGGCGAGCGAGCTCTCTGCGCGCGGCGATGAGGTCGTGCGATTCGTGCGACCCGAGAGCCCCGTAACGAGCGGACCGTCAATTCGCTGGGACCCCGCGCGCGGATTGCTCGAGACCGATGACGCACGTCGGACGGGACCGCTCGACGCCGTGGTAAACCTCGCGGGGGCCGGCATCGGCGACCGGCGCTGGAGCGAGGCCCGCAAGGAGCTTCTTCGAACCTCGCGCCTCAACGCCACCGACTTGATCGTCGGGTCCCTCGAAGCCCTCGGGGCGACCGCCCTGATCAATGGTTCGGCGATTGGCTACTACGGCTCGCGCGGCAACGAGATCCTTGACGAGACCTCCTCGCCGGGCGAGGACTTCCTCGCCCGGCTCTGCGTGGACTGGGAGGCCGCGGCCGAGCGCGCACCATCGGGCGTGCGCGTCGCGCACGTACGCACCGGCATCATCCTCGACGTCCGCGGCGGAGCGCTCGCGCGTCAGCTGCCGCTGTTTCGCCTCGGCCTGGGCGGACGACTGGGGCGCGGAAGCCAGTGGCTCAGTCCGATCTCGTTGACCGACGAGATCCGTGCCATCGTGTGGCTCCTCGATCATGAGTTACGCGGACCTTTCAATCTCACGGCGCCCACTCCCCTCACCAACGCCGACTTCACCCACGTGATGGGTAACGCCCTGCGACGTCCGACCGTGCTCGCTGTGCCACGCGCGGCGCTCGCGTTAGCCCTCGGTGAAGGGCTGGTCGACGGCGCTCTCCTGGCCAGTCAACGCGTCGTTCCGACCCGTCTGATCGAAAGCGGGTTCGCCTTTCGCAGCGTCGATGCGAGCTCCATCGTCACCTCCCTTCTCGCGTCCAGCATTTAACGAAATCGCAATGTTGGCCCAAAGGCCAACTACCACTTGAGAAATTCGATATTCGGGCGTCAGAAAAGTCCGCGCTCAAGAGGGGGTATGAACTTGTTTGACCCCCAACCAGCCGATACAGTTGCCACGAGTCCATCTGAGATGGGTAAGCAAAGCAATTGTGACCACTTCGGTGGCACTGGGAGGCAATTCAATATGCAATTAGGACGCAAACTCCGACTCGGGATGACCATTGGCGCAGTCGCCAGTGCGTTGTCCATGGGTCTCATTGCTCCAACCGTGAGTGGGGCGGCGGCCCCATCAGGGACGATCACGTTCGCGGAGGGTGCGGGTGCTAACCCGAACTACATCTTCCCGTACATGGGTTGCGCCTATTTTTCGGTGAGCACGATCAACCAGTTCCAGGAGCTGATGTTCCGCCCCCTGTATTGGTTCGGTCTTGGCGGCTCAGTTGCTGTCCAGCCTCAGTTGTCCACCGCCTTCTTGCCCAAGATGAGCAATAACAACAGGACGGCGACCATCACGATGAAGGGCTGGAAGTTCGCTGACGGCCAGACCGTGAACGCCCAGTCCGTGATGTTCTTCCTCAACATGTACAACGCCGACCCGACGTCGTACTGTGGATTCAACGGCTCGCTGAGCATCCCCACGCTGATCAAGAGCGCCTCCGGACACGGCAACACCGTGGTCCTGCACTTCACGAAGCCGCTGAACCCGACGTGGTTGCTCTACAACAACCTGTCGATGATCACACCAATGCCCAACTCGTGGGACCGTACTGCCGGTGGCAAGGCCAACTGCGCCGGTGGCGCCTACGGCGCTGCCTCGACCAAGGTGGCTTGCAAGAACGTTGAGGCCTACCTCGACGCCCAGTCCGGCAAGACCAACACCTACACGGGCAAGATGTGGCAGAGCGGCGTTGACGGCCCGTGGCGTTTGACGAGCTTCGACAACCTCGGCAACGCGACGTTCCAGCCGAACCCGCGTTACTCCGGCCCGCAGAAGGCGATGGTCAAGTTCTTCAAGCTCGTGGCCTACACCTCCACGCAGGCTGAAGAGAACGACCTCCAGGCCGGCAAGATCGACCTTGGCTATGTTGACCCGGGCGTTCTGACCGCTCCGGCCCCCGCGCCGGGCAAGGTGGGACCGAACTGGGGCAACCTTTCGACTCGCTACAACATGTCGACGGGCACGAACTGGGGCTTTAACTACGCGCCGTTCAACTTCAGTTCCAAGGACCCGAAGTCGGCCGCCATTGCCCAGCTCTACATCCGCCAGGCCATCCAGATGTCGATGGACCAGAACGGGATCATCACTAACATCTTCAAGGGTTACGGCCAGGCTAACTACAGCCCGGTGCCCACCATCGCGCCGAAGTCGCTGAGTGCACCCTTCCCCAACCCGTATCCGTTTAGCCTCTCAGGAGCAAAGGCTCTCCTGACTTCACACGGCTGGACGATGCAGAACGGCGTCATGACCTGCACCAGCCCGGGGACGGGTTCGAGTCAGTGTGGCGCGGGAATCACCCAGGGCTACACGCTCAACCTCAAGATGATTTACCTGAGCGGCTACCCGGCCTACGACAAGGAGATCGCGGCTGACATCGCCAACTGGAACTCCATTGGCATCAACATGTCGTACTCAACCACCACGTTCAACAACGTGATCGGTTCCTGCAACGGCGGCGGCGGCTTCGAACTGTGCTGGTGGGGCGGTGGCTGGATATACGCACCTGACTTCCTGCCGACCGGTGAGTCCCTCTTCACCCCGGACAGCGGCTTCAACCCCGGCTCGTACAACGACCCGACGATGACCAAGCTGGTCAACGCGACGGTCTTTGGCACCGCGAACCTGACGGCCTACGCCAAGTACGCCGCCCAGCAGTTGCCCGTGCTGTACATGCCGGCCGGTAACTCGGCGGTAGGTGAGACCATCAAGACGCTCAAGAGCAAGATTGGCTTCACGCCGAACCCGCTGGGTAACTTGCAGCCGGAGTACTTGCACTACTAAGCAGTCGCAGCACGCATCACTCGTAACAAGGGAGGGGCCCGAAAGGGCCCCTCCCTTGTTTTCGCATCCGAGGGCCCGGGCGACAAGGTGCCCGATTAGCCCGCTGATAGACTCGGCCCGTGTTGAATTACATTCTTCGCAGGATCGCTCAGTCGCTGCTCGTTCTGCTCATCGTGGTTTTCGTAACATTCTCACTGCCGTACTTCCAAACCAATGGAATCATGGCGCCGGCGTATGCCGTTCTCGGCACCCACGCGACTCCCGCCAATCTGGCGATATGGGCACAACAAAACGGCATGAATCACCCGTTCTTCGTCCGCTTTTGGACATACCTGACGCAGCTGATCTTTCACTTCAATCTGGGGCACTCCTACAAGCAGAACATGTCGGTTTGGGGCGTGATTGCGCTCTACGTTCCCCGCACACTCTGGCTCGCCCTCAGCGCCCTGATTCTGACGCTGATCATTTCGCTGCCGCTCGGCATCATCCAGGCCTCGCGTCGAAACACCGTCTTCGACTACTCCGCGACCGGCACGGCGTTCATCCTCTACGCGATGCCCTCGTTCCTGCTGTGCATGCTGGCCCTGGACGCCTTCAGCTTCCACACCCTGCACCTGCCCTCCTCGCCCCCATCGGGTGTCGCCCCGTGGGCGATCTTCACCGATCCAGTGGGCTTTGCCCTCCCGGTCGGCTGTCTGACTCTGCTCTCGGTGGCCGGAGTCAGCCGCTTCATGCGTGGCACGATTCTCGAAACTCTGGTCCAGGACTACGTGCGCACCGCCAAGGCCAAGGGATGCTCGAACCTCCGGGTCCTCTTCCGCCACGCCTTCCGCAACGCCCTCGGACCGATCATCACGATCCTTGGCCTGTCGATTCCCGGCCTCTTCGGAGGCGCACTGATCATCGAGAGCGTCTTCAACTACGGGGGGCTCGGCATCCAGACGGTCTTCGCCGCCACGAACTCCGACGTCCCAATCGTTCTCGGGATCACGCTGCTGGTGGCGATCTTCACGCTCGCGGGTAACCTTCTCGCCGACATCGCGCTCGGTCTCGTCAACCCGCGCATTCGCATTGAAGGGAACGCTCGATGACCGAACAGATCAGCTCCGAGATTCTCCACGAGGCGATCGATCGGCTCCCAACGTCGCGCGATGTCCGACCGGACATCC
>JAJZSX010000115.1 GCA_021849435.1 Actinomycetes bacterium
GGGCGGTGCCGTCGAGCTTGGTGAGCACGATCCCCGTCACTGACGCGGCAGCGAGGAACTCGCGCGCCTGGGTCAGCGCGTTCTGACCGGTCGTCGCATCGAGCACCATGAAGGTCTCGACGACCTGACCGGGTGCGCGGTCGGCGACCCGACGGACCTTCGCGAGCTCGTCGAGCAGGTTGGTGCTGTTCGCCCGCCGTCCCGCCGTGTCGGCGAGCACGAGGTCGGCGCCGCGCGCGCTGGCACGCCCCAGCGCGTCGTGGATCACCGAGCCGGGGTCGGCGCCCTCACCGGCGCGCACCACGTCCGCACCCGTGCGCTCGCCCCAGGTCGCGAGCTGTTCCGAGGCGGCGGCCCGGAACGTGTCCCCAGCGGCTAACACGACCTGACGGCCGGCGGTGACCTCGCGGTGGGCCAACTTGCCAATCGTCGTGGTCTTACCCACGCCGTTCACCCCGACGAAGAGCCAGACGGCGACCCGTCCGGGTTCGGCCGTGGTGGTGACGTGTCGCTCGTCGACCAGTGATTCGCGCAGCAGTCGACGCACGGCGCCCGCGACACCCTCCGGCGCGCCGTCGCGGCGCAGCGCTTCGAGTACTGCCCCCGTCGTCGTGACGCCGACGTCGCTGCGCAACAGCACCTCTTCGACGATGTCGAGCTGCTCATCACTGATCGCCCCGGTCGTCGTGAGCGAGCGCACGCGATCAAAGACTCCCCGCGACGCCCCGAGTCGTGAGCCGAGCGTCGGTTCCTCGTCCAGTTCAGGTCGTTCGGCGATCTCAGTGACGAGAACGTCGGGCAATGGCGCGGCGGCCGGTGGGGCGATGACGCGCCGACCACGTCGGGCCACGGCGAGCGCGACCGCTGCGAGCACGACGAGGATGGCGACGAGTACGACGACCGACGCGAGGACCATGACCGAGCCGATCACGACGCCACCTCACGGGTGACGCGCTGACTGACGACCTTGGACGACGCGCCGGGAACCATGGTGACACCGTAGAGGGCGTCGGCAGACTCCATCGTGCGCTTCTGGTGTGTCACGATCAACAGCTGGGCCTCGTCGCGGAACTCGTCGACCAGACTTAGGAATCGCTGGAGGTTGACGTCGTCCAGCGCGGCCTCGACCTCGTCCATCATGTAGAAGGGTGAGGGCCGTGAGCGGAACACCGCGAAGAGGAACGCGAGCGCGGCCATCGAGCGCTCCCCGCCCGACAGCAGCGAGATGCGCCGGACGTTACGTCCCATCGGACGGACCTCGATCTCGACGCCGGTGTTGAGCGGGTCGTCGGGTTCGGTGAGTAGCAGCCGGCCCTGTCCCCCGGGGAACAGCATGCCGATCAAGTTGGCGAAGTGGTCGTTCACGTCGGCCACGGCCATCGAGAACGTCTGCATGATCTCCTCGTCGAGCGCGCGCAGGACCTCTTGGAGCTCGCGACGGGCGCCGCGCACGTCGGCCACCTGGGCGTCGAGCTCCTGGTACCGCTCCTCGAGCGCGCTCAGCTCCTCGAGGGCGAGCGGATTGATCGGTCCGAGGGACGTGATGCGCGCCTCGAGTTCGCCCACGCGCTGTTCCAGCGTCGTGCCTTCGAGGACCTCGATATCCTCAACCGGCTCGACCTCGTGTGGTTCGACGCCCAGGTCTCGTCGGATCGCCTCGTGCAGCGTCGTGCGCTTCACCGCGAGTTCGGCCTGCTCGACCTCGAGTCGGCGGCGCTCGTCGAACATCGTCGAGAGTCGCGTATCGAGATTCTGGCGCGCCAAGCGGATCGCCTCGAGCCGTTCGGCACTCGCGCGCGAGGCCTCGAGCTGCTCGCGGTACGTCGAGTCCATCGCCTCCTGGGCGGTCGCCACGTCCGCGCTCGCGCGCTCGACGAGCACCGCGAGGCGGCTGAGTGCGCCCAGGTCGAATTCGAGTCGCTCACGCCGTAGCGTCGCGGCCTGGCGTTCGGCGGCGTGTCCGGCCAGACGCCGTTCGATCTCAGTACGCCGAGCGGCGATGAGCCGACGACGCTCCCCAAACTCCGCCTCGCGGCGCGCGAGCGCCGAGGCGGCACCGTCGAGCACACGTTGGCTCTCTTCCAGGGCTCGCTGCGCGGCGCCAGCGGCGCGCCGGCGTTCGGCGGCCTCGGCGACGGCGCGCTCGAGCTCGGGTATGCCCGCCTCGACGGCCTCGCGTTCATCGTTGAGCTTGGACCACTCGTCTTCCAGTGCCGCCGACTCGTGCGACAGAGCCTCGATGGCCGTCGCGTACTCCGCGAGGCGCTCGTGGGCGCGCTCGATGTCTCGCGTGAGTGCGTTCACGGCCGCCTCGGCCGCGCTCGCGGCGGCGGTCGCCTCAGTCAATAACTTGCGGGCACTCACCGCCGCCTCGGCGGCCAACTTCGCCGCCGAACGCAGGGCGGGCAGGGCCGTCGCGGCGTCGGCCGCGGCGTCGGCCGCGGCGTCGACGGCGGCGCGAGTGACCACGGCGCGACCCGAGGCGACGCGCCAGCCCGACGCGGCGAACCGGTCACCGTCCGCGGTCACGATGACCAGGTCCGGGTGGGCGATCGCGAGGTCGATGCCCGTCTCCCAGTCCGGCGCTACGAAGGCGCGCGCGAAGAGCGCGTCGAGCACGCCCGCCACGTGATCGGGCGCACCGGTCCGAGGCCGCACGAGATCGCGCACGCGCCGGGCGCGGCCCGGTGTGGACGGTGCGTCGACGTGGGTCTCCCCCGCGGCAAGCACCAGTCCCGCGCCACCCGCGCGGCGAAGGACCTCGAGGGCCGCGCGCGCCGAGCGACGCCCGTCGACCACCATCGCGCCCACGGACGCGCCCGCTGCCGACTCGACGGCTCGCTCAGCGCCCGATTCCACGTCCACCAGGTCAAGGAACGACCCGAGAACACCGTCGAGATCGCCCAGAAGGTCTCGTCCGCCCGAGCCCGACAACTCCTCGAGGGCACGCGCGAGCGCCTCGGCGCGAGCCTGGGTCCGCGCGGCGACGTCCGAGCCCTCGCGTAGTTCTTCCTCGACACGGATCCGGCGCTGTTCGGCGGCGTCGGCGTCGGCGCCCGCGCGCTCGTGCGCGGCGCGCGCGGCCGTAACGGCGTCGAGCGCGTCGGCGAGGGCAGCGTCGGACTGCGCTAGGCGTTCGCTCGTCGCACCCTGAACCCGCTCCGTCTCCCCTCGGCGTTCGGCGGTACGCCGGCGGCGCTCGTCCAGTGACGCGATGGTGCGCGCGAGCATGGTCGCGCGCTCGCGCGCGGCGCGAAGGACCGCCTCGTCGAGCCCGCCGGATTCGCCGCCGTAGGTCGCCTCGAAGGTCGCTCGCTGTTCGTCGTAAACGCGCCGGCGCTCATCGAGCGCGTCGCGCTCGGGTCGAAGCGCCGACTCCTCGCGGTCGAGCACGACCAGGTCCGCGTCGAGCCGTGCCGCGTCAGCCTCGAGGGTGGCGATCACGTTCTCGTCGGCCGAGGCGTCAAGGGCCGCGCGAAGGGCACGCTCACGTTCGTGGATCACCGAGTTCGTGCCGCGGGCGCGCTCGGCCAGTCCCTGCAGCGCCCCGAGGGTCGACGCCAACATCTCCTCACGACGACTCGCCATCTCCGCGGCCGTGGCCGTCGCCTGGGCGTCGAGCACCACGAGCTCACGACGGACCGTCTCCTCGTCGCGCGTCGCGTTGGTCAGTCCCGCCTCGACCTCGGCACCGCGACGATCGAAGGATTGCAGGCGGTCCGCGAAGAGGGCCATACGAGCCGTTCGAAGCTCGCGCTCCACGTCGGCGTAACTGCGCGCCGAGGCCGCCTGACGTTCGAGCGGACGCATCTGGCGGCGCACCTCACGCACGAGGTCACCCAAACGCTCCAGGTTCTCCTGGGTCTGGGACAGTCGGCGCTCGGCGCGCTCCTTGCGGCGACGGTGCTTCAGCACCCCGGCCGCCTCCTCGATCACCGCCCGACGGTTCTCGGAGCTCGAGTTCAGGATCGAGTCGAGTTGACCCTGGCCGATGATCATGTGCTGTTGGCGTCCGACCCCGGAGTCGCCGAGCAGTTCCTGCACGTCGAGCAACCGACAGACGGTGCCATTGATGGCGTATTCGGAGTCACCGTTTCGAAAGAGGGTCCGTGAGATGGTGACTTCCGCACCGTCGACGGGCAGGCGACCGGAGCCGTTGTCCAAGGTGAGCGACACCTCGGCTCGTCCGAGGGCCGCCCGGTTGGCGGTCCCCGCAAAGATGACGTCGTCCATCTTGGCGCTGCGTAGTGCCCGGGTGCTCTGTGCACCGAGCACCCAGGTGACGGCGTCGACGACGTTGGATTTACCCGAACCGTTCGGTCCCACGACCGCGGTGACCCCGGGTTCGAACTCGAGCACCGTGTTGTCAGCGAAGGACTTGAAGCCCTTCATGGTCAGTCGCTTAAGAAACACGGGTAGACGCTACCAACCTTCGCCGGCCCCGCCCGGCCCTACGCCTGGCAGTTCGGACAATAGAAGGTGGCTCGGCCCCGCACGACGGTCCGTTCGATCAATCGACGACACTGGAAGCACGGCTGACCCTCTCGGCCATACACCTGGTGGTAGTTCTGATAGGTCCCGGGTTTGCCGTCGGGGTCGACGAACTGCTCGTCGGCGAGCGTCGAGCCCCCGTACTTGATCGCCTCGGTCAGGATCTCAGTCATGGACCGGTGGAGTCGACGGATCTCGATAGTGGACAGTGAATCAGCGGGTCGGTCGTAGCGTAGACCGGCCGCGAACAGGATCTCGTCGGCGTAGATGTTGCCGAGCCCGGCGATGATGTCCTGGTCGGTGAGCACGACCTTGAGCGGGGTCGTGCGGCTGCGCAGGATCGCCGCGAAACGGTCCCAACCGATCTGGTCCTCGAGGGGGTCGATGCCGAGGTGGGCCAACTCGGGGACGCGCCGACGCACCCCCAGGCCGTCACCGCCCATCGCCAGTCTCGCGAACTTAGAGATCTCGACGGTCACGCCCTCCTCGGGCGGTACAGAGACGAAGAGCTCGCCGAACGTGCGGGGGTCAACATAGCGCAACTCGCCGGCCGGCGTGAGTGTGAAATCAACGTGCGTGTGCTTGGGCTTGGGGATCTTCGGGCCCTTGGCGCGCAGCAGCTGGCCCGACATACCCAGGTGCACCACGAGGTGGTGGCCATTGTCCAGGGCGAACACGAGATACTTGCCGAGTCGCTCGGCCGACTTGACCGTTCGCCCCTCGATGAGCGTTCGAAAGTCCTTGGCCGACTTGTGGCGCCGCACGACTCGCCCATTGGTGACCGTGGCGGACTTGATCTTCTTGCCGACGAGGTCTCGAGCGAGCGAGGCCCTCACGGTCTCGACTTCGGGTAGTTCAGGCATTGCCACGACCCTCCCACGCCACTCGCGCGGCCTCGGACTCTGCGCTCTTCTTGGACCGGCCGTGGCCGACCCCGCGCGCATCGCCGTTGATAGTCACCACGGCCTCGAAGGTGGTCGCGTGCGCCGGACCACTGGCGGTGACGCTGTACGTCGGCGTCCCGAGCCCGCTCGCCTCCGCCCACTGGCGCAGGCGGGTCTTCGGGTCGACCTCATCGGGGTCGCGGGCGGCGATCGCCACTTCGGTCCCGAGGATCTCGCACACGAAGACCCGCGCGGCGTCGTAGCCCAGTTCCAGGTAGATGGCCGCAACGACGGCTTCGAAGGCGTCGGCAAGCATCGACGGTCGCTGGAGCCCTCGAGACTTGATCTCCCCTCGGCCAACACGGAGGTAACGCGCCAGATCCAGACGCGTCGCCGCCTCGGCGAGAGCCTCCTCATTGACGACCCGTGAACGCACGAGCGAGCCCGAGCCCTCGTCGAGCGCCGGGTACTCGGTCACGATCAGGTCGGCGATCGCCAGGTCCACGACCGCGTCACCGAGGAATTCGAGGCGCTCGTTCGACGTGCACCCGTGCTCGGCGGCATAACTCGAGTGCGTGAGCGCCACGAGCAGGACTGCGCTATCGGCGCGCAGCCCCAGTCGCTGCGCCAGCGTGTCCCGCGATGAGGGCAACTGGCCAGACTCCGTTAGGACACTTGTAATTTTGCCGCCACGTACTCGACAGCGTCATGGACCGACGTCAGACCCTCGAGGTCCTCATCGTCGATGTGAAAGCCCGCGACTTGGGCCGCGAGGTGCTCCTCGAGCGCCTCGACGAGTTCAATGAGCGCCAATGAATCCGCGCCGAGGTCACCGAAGGCCGCGTCCTCAGGAATCTCGCTGGGTTGCTTCTCGAGGATCTCGGCCAACTCGTGTTGGACGAGTTCCAAGATGGCCGAACGGTCCAGCGGTGGTGGTGCGACGTCCGCGGTCATGGACTCTCCTTTGCCTCGAGATCAAGACTACTTATCTCGCGACGACCCGCACGGAGTTACTGGACCGGATCAGGTCTAATCGCCGTCCTCAAGCGGTTCACGACCTGCGCGCTGTCCATCTCGGCCGCCACCCGAAGCGCGTTCATGATGGCCGTCGCGTTGGAGGAACCGTGGCTGATCACGCATATGCCGTTCAGCCCGAGCAGCATCGCACCGCCCTGATTGTCTGGGGTCAGCGACTCAACGATCGGCAGCAGGTAGGGCAGCAGCGCATCGCCCGCCGCGCGCGTCTCGTCGTTGGTGCCAAAGACCGACAGCATCGTCGAGAATACGAACTTAAGCGAGCCCTCAAGGGTCTTGAGCGCCACATTGCCGGTGAAACCGTCGGTGACCACGACGTCCACGGGGCAGGGGATCAGGTCGCGTCCCTCGACGTTGCCGGCGAAGTGCAACCCCGATGACGCGAGGAGTTCATGGGTCGCCTTCACGAGCGGGGTGCCCTTGGAGGACTCCTCACCGATTGAAAGCAGCCCAACCGAGGGATTGCTCACGCCGAAGTGGGCGGCGACGAAGGTCGCTCCCATCGTGGCGAACTGCACCAGCATCTCGGGCGTGCACTCCGCGTTCGCGCCGGCGTCGACGAGCACCGAGGGGTGGTGACCGGGGTTGGGCACCGGGATGGCGATGCAGGGTCGGATGACCCCGGGCAGACGGCCCATGCGCAGCAACGCCGACGCCATCGTCGCGCCCGTATTACCCGCCGAAACCATCGCGCTCGCCTTGCCGTCGCGCACCAGTTCGGCCGCGCGCACCAGGGACGAGTCTTTCTTCGTACGCACGCTCGCCGCGGGGTCGTCGTCCATCGCGATGACCTCGCTGCAGGCAACTACCTCAAGGCCCATCGGGTCCTCGAGCAAGTCCGGCACGCCGACCAACGTGACGCGCAACCCCAACTCGTCAACGGCGCGGCGCGCTCCGGCAACTATCTCGGCCGGCGCGAAATCACCGCCCATC
>JAJZSX010000116.1 GCA_021849435.1 Actinomycetes bacterium
TTGTCGTCGCGGCAACCCAGAAGCCCAGTCACGAAATCGTTCCGACGTGGATCCGTGACCTGTTCTCGTATCGACTGGCGATGCGCTGCACGAATCCGGACGCGTCAGACACGATCCTTGGCCAAGGCTGGGCGAGTCAGGGTTACAACGCCGCCACCATCGACTCGGCGAAGCGAGGCGTCGGGCTGCTTCTCGCCGAAGGTGGCGTACCGCGACTCGTGCGCGTGCCATATCTCGATGACAACCAGATCGATCAGATCGCACAACGCGCCTGTCGACTCCGCGCATCATGAACCCAGACGACCGGAATCGAATACTGCGCGAGGTCACCATGGCGGGTTCGTGTACACACCCGGTGCGACTGCGAGGTGAGGTGGTCAATCTCACCACGGGGGAAGCCTTCGAACGACGGCTCAAGGTCGCGTGCAAAGACCGTCGATCATCGGTCTGTCCAGCGTGTTCCGAACGGTACGAGACCGACGCGTGGATCATCGCTGCCAGTGGACTTAACGGTGGGAAGGGCGTACCTGAGTCAGTTGCGACGCTCCCGAGGTTGTTCGTCACCGTTACTGCTCCGTCGTTTGGAGCGGTGCACACCATCAACGATCGTGGAGTGTGCGTGGCCGACAGCAAAAGCACTCAATGCGCCCACGGTGTGACCACACGATGTTCAATACGACATTGCGTCGATGACCCCGAGCTCGGTCATCCGCTCTGCGACCAGTGTTTCGATGCAGTGGGCGCCGTATTGTGGAACGCCCACGCCTCTCGTCTGTGGAGCCTCACCGTTCAACAGGCGCGCCGCAACCTGGCAGCAGAGAGTGGGCTCAGCCAACGACAAGCCCGAACTCGAGTGACGTTTCACTACCTCAAGGTCGTTGAGCTCCAACGTCGTGGACTCGTGCACTTTCACGCGCTGGTCCGACTCGATGAACGTGACGGATCTCTGGGCGTGGGGACAGAGGAACTGGCGCGAGCGATCCGCAACGCAATATCCAATGTCGTGCTCGAAGACGGGGGTCTGGAGTATCGATGGGGTCGTTTCGTCGACGTCCAGGACCTCGGCCTCTCGGGACAGGACGTCCGTGGCGTCGCAACGTACTTGGCGAAGTACGTGACAAAGACCGCAGCAGGATCACTCGAATTGGCGTTTCGGTTTCGATCTCGCCGACAGATCCGTCAAGTCGTCGACGATCCACACCTTCGTCGACTCGCATTGACAGCGTGGGACTTGAGCGGCGAACCCGAGTGCCAGAAACTCGCATTGCGCCGTCACGCCCACACACTCGGCTATCGCGGTCACTTCATCACGAAGTCCCGCGCGTACTCGACGACCTTCGGTGCACTTCGTGAAGCCCGCGCCGCGTTCATGGCACCGGGACCCGACGACGACGGCCATGAGTCCACGTACATCTACGACGGCCGGGGCTACGACGATGAGCGGTCATCCGAGCTGGCTGACGTATTGGCTCGACTGGACCGACAACGACGCATTGAGACCCGTAAGGGAGTAAAGGAGAGTCATGACGATGATTAGGAACCACGCCGGAACGTCGAGTGACGTTTTGCTGGACGTGCCGAGCGCGGCCGAGCGTCTTGGCTGCACACCTCGCTACGTACGCCGTCTCGTCATGGAGCGTCGTATCCCATTCGTGAAACTCGGCGGCAGCAAAGTTCGTTTCTCGGCGCTCGAGCTCGAACAGTGGATCGACACTCAGCGCGTCGAGCCATCCACCAAGTAACATTAGATTCTTTCATATTCCCTGTTCAAACCTCCTGCGACCGTTGTGAGTAGCGTCGAAATTCGGCGTCGATGGGAGGTTGTCCATGTCGTCGCGTCGTCACTTCGGAACGGTTCGCAAGCGCCCTTCTGGGATGTGGCAAGCCGTCTACCGAGAAGATGGCAAATTGCGATCAGCTGGTGTGTTCAAGCAGAAGGCCGACGCGCTCGCTCGCCTCTCCGAGATCGAAGCCGACATGAGGCGGGGGAGTTGGGTCGACCCTCGAGCTGGGGAGATCAGTGTCAGTCGGTACGCCGCAGAATGGCTCGAACGTCGCACTGGTCTCGCGATTCGAACGCAAGAGCTCTACGCGTACTTGCTCCAGAAGCACATCAACCCGGAACTCGGCGATCTCTCGTTGGTCACACTTTCACCTTCGAAGATACGACAGTGGAATTCGGATCTTGCCAAGGAGCACCCGAGTACCGCTGCGAAGGCATATCGACTGTTGTCAACGATCATGAAGACCGCCGTGATTGATGGAGTGATCGTCTCGAGCCCCTGTCGTGTGGTTGGCGCGAGTACCGAGCACGCCGAGGAGCGACCGCTCGCCACAGTGTCGGACATTCGCACGCTGACCGACGCCATGCCGGATCGGCTCAAAGCAGTGGTGCCGTTGGCAGTGTGGTGCCAACTTCGACGTGGCGAAATCCTCGGACTTCGACGATCCGACATCGACTTTGATAACGGCGTGCTTCACATCGAACGGAGCCGAACGTTCTCGCGTAACGGGACATCCATCGTGAAGACGCCAAAGACCCGCTCGGGCCGCCGTGTGATCGCTGTACCCGAAATGGTAATTGACGTTCTAACGACACACCTAGATCAGTTCGTGTCACCGAGTGACGACGCAATCCTCTTCACTTCATCGAGTGGATTACCGGTGACCGCTGCTGCACTCCAACGAGCGTGGACCAAGGCCCGCGTTCGTGCCGGACGCCCAGATCTTCATCTTCACGACCTTCGTCATACAGGTCTTACGTTGGCCGCAGCCACGGGGGCTACTACCGCGGAACTCATGCATCGTGCCGGTCACGCATCTCCGGACGCAGCACTGCGTTACCAGCATGCGACGCGTCATCGTGATCAGGTGATCGCCAAAGCGTTGAATCGCCTTGGTAGAGACCAGTCCTAATTCAGTGCGAGCATTCCCTTCGAAAGATGGAAGGGCCTGCCCCCAGTTCCCCTGTCACCGGTTGCGAACATCGTGCCGCGTTCGTCCCGGCGAACGCCCGCTCGAACTATCGGGGCAGTGGTGAAACACATGCCTGAAATACTGGTTTTCGTGGTAGCTCGAGACCCTCAAGAACAGGTTTCTCACGTAAGTCGAAAGGCGGATATAGAGCGGCTTGCTGGGCGCTGTCTAGAGTTTGCGCTCGGTCCGATGTTTGAGTTTCGTCATACGGGAGATGAATCGGACAAGGTCGACGGGTATCTTCTGAAGGAGGGCCACGCCGTTATTGCCGTTGAAGTAACAGAGGCGGCCAGCAAAGTTCTTCGCGAATTCAACGCAGCCATCGAAAACGACCCATCTGGTCTTGTTGTGTCACTGCGACCTGGCAGCGGTAAGTGGTTCGCACTCCTCGATCCTTCAACTCGATTGAGAGATCAAGGACCCCAAGAGTGGCAGGAGGTTACTGATCTTCTCCTTCAGGATGACATTCCGAGCTATGCAAAGAATTGGTATCCAGGTGCTCCCCGACTCAATGAGATGACCGATCGCCTTGGGATCGAGAGCATGAAACGCTTCGACATAGACGGAGGAGAAATACATCGAGTCTCGGCGCCACTGGGCGGTTTCTTTATCAGTACGTCGTTGGATGCTTTGGCCGAAGAAACTGCACAGATGCTCAACGAATCACGCATGGTGGACAAGATTGAGCGCCTAGTGGGTCGGGCGGGCGGCTTAGAAGCTCATCTCGTGGTCGTGAGCGCCGAAGGACTCTCAGTCGGTACGCGATTCGCCCTCGCCTCAGTGGGCCCTTGGGATTTCCCGCCCGCGGTGCAACTGAAACTTCCGCCGGGATTGGCGTGCGTTTGGTTGATTCAACCGGAGGGCTTGGCATTGGCCTTCTCGGCCACTCAAGGCTGGTTCCAATATGACCTTCGAGACATGCACGGGTAAGTGCTCGTCTCCCGCTGGCTTCGTAATGGCACGAAAATCCTTGTGTTTTAGACGAGAAGAGTGCACGATCTGATCTGGTGGGAAGCGACCCGATTCGAATGGACGTTCTCGAGATGGGAGGTAGCCGCACTCTGTTACGACGAAGAGTCATATTTCCTGTCGATCACTCGGCGTGTGTTGCTCCATAGCCCTCGGTTAGTGGTCCACCCGCGAGTGCGAGAACGTCAAGCACCACGTCGCGCAGGTGATCTTTTTCGCCCTTGACGACGAACTCGCGAAAGTTCCGTGCCAGTTGTGCAGCCAGGTCGCTGTCTGCCTCGTTGAGTTGACGCACCATCCACTTCCCAGTTCCCCGCCAGCGGCGTTGGCTCGCGAGCGCCAAGCCACCGGCTCGATGGATGAGTTGTGCCGCAATGAACACGAGTTCGTCGGGATCACTGGCACCGTCGAAGTCATCGAGGAGATCGGTCAAGTGGTACCGACGCTCATCGATCTGCTCCGCAGAGAGCGCGGGGGGTCCGGCGTCGATGAGTGCGTGAGCCTCGAACTGTATGGAGTCGGCGAGACCGGCTACGTCGCGCAATACGTAGCCCGTGCACATCCGCGCCAGCGTGCAACGCTGGTCCTTCGCATCCAATGTGAAGAAGTGGCGAAGCGAATCGCGCGTGTGGACGAAGAGCTCGACCACCCAGCCATGTGCTGTGATCGTTTGGCGATACGGGGTTGGTGGACCATCGAGGACGACCACGATATCGAGGTCAGAGGTAGGCGTTCGCGCTGCCGAGAGGACCCCGCTGGCCAGAAAGGCGGTAAGGCACTGAGGAAAATGCTCGTCGATGACCCGGTTCGCAGCTTCCACAGGCTCGATAGTGGTCATGGCAAATTGTACGTATTCAACTGCGTCTTGAAGTGAGACGGCACCAAGTAGGCAGCGAGGATCGTGCTATCCCCTCAAACGCTCGTAGCCATTCGATCGATGGCCGTTTACGACTCTAAGAATTTCCGCTTGCGGGGCTGATTGAAGGCTTGTCCATACCAGTCCATTTCCTAGATTCGAGGGCTGCGGAAGACTTGAACCGACGTGATGGGAGAAGTCTCACACCGACGGCGAGTGCACTTCGGAAAAGAGTGGCACGAGGCGAGCACGACCTGAGGTCCACTGTTCCTTCCGGATCGAAAAGGTTGCGTGCGGACTCATCGGTCGAGCGTTCCGCCGCCGTGCTCGAACGCACTTCCGTTTTGCATCTCAATCGTTCGTGTGATCGCGACAGCGTTGAGGAGGTGGCGATCATGTGAGACCAGCAATAGTGTTCCGGCGAAGTTCATCAACGCGCTCTCTAGTTGTTCGATCGCTGGCAGGTCGAGATGGTTGGTTGGCTCGTCGAGTACAAGGAAGTTGACGCCGCGTCCCTGAAATATCGCCAACTCCGCTCGCGTTCGCTCGCCGGGAGAGAGCAGTCGCGTGGGTCGATTGACATCGGCTGCGTTCAGCCCGAACTTAGCCAGTAGCGATCGTGTCTCAGACTTGGGCAGGCCGCAGACGTCGCCCACGTACCGCGCTACGTCGTGGTCTCCGCTGAGGGCCCGACGATCCTGGCCGAGAACTCCCGTAACGACGCTTGGCCCGACCCACCGCACACCATCCGTTAGTGCCAGGCTTCCGAGTAGCGCACCGACCAGGGTCGATTTTCCCGAACCATTGGATCCGGTCAGCGCGACCCTCTCGCCCCAGCCAATTTCGAGGTCGAGTGGACCGAGTCGAAATGCCGCGCGTTCAACGACCGCGTCGCTGAGCTTTACTACGACGGCGCCTGCTCGCGTGGTCTCGTCGATTGAGAACTGCAGGTTCCACCCTTCGAATGGTTTCTCGACGACTGGGAGACTGTCGAGTTGGTGCTCGATTTGACGGGCCCGGTGGGCCTGATTCTCGGTCCGGTTGATCCGGAAATCTCGCTGGGCCTTGTCGTGGTCACGGGGGTTCTTCAGCTCCTTGCGGACCCCGTCGTTGGCCCACTGGCGCTTTCTGATGGCACTTGTGGTGAGAATCTGGCGACGTTCCCGGTACTCCTCGAACGCTTCGCGAGCGAGGCGTTGCGTGTTTAAGCGCTCGGCCACGTAGCCGGACCAACCGCCGCGGAACTCGTGCGCCGTGTGACTGTGCTCGTCGAGCTCGAGCACGCTGTCTACCGTTCGTTCGAGGAATGAGCGGTCGTGCGAGACGATGACGATCCCGCCAGTGCGTGACCGAACCCACTGCTCAAGACGATCGAGGCCGGCGAAGTCCAGATCGTTGGTGGGCTCGTCGAGCAGCACGATGTCGAATCGTGAAAGTTCGATAGCGGCCAAAGCCACCTTGGCTTCCTGACCGCCCGAGAGGGACGATGTCAAGTTGTCCGCGACGGCGCCCACGCCAAGCTCGTCGAGTACTGACGCGACCCGGGCGTCGAAGCTACCGGCACCGAGTGAGTTGAATCGGGCCAGTGCTTGGTCGTAGCGGTCTTCTGCACCTGAGGAGCTCGACGCCAGTTCCGAGCTGGCATGGATTAACGCGGACTCGGCGTCAAGTACGCCGGCTCTGCGCGCTAGGTTCTCGCGCACGGTTTCGTGTGGACGCCGATCGTGCTCTTGCGCCAGGTAGCCCACGGTGGCGTGCGGTGGGACGAGGGTGAGGGATCCGCTGGCGGGAGTCTCCAGACCGGCCAGCAACTGCAGGAAGGTTGACTTCCCTGCGCCATTGGGACCAAGGACGCCGATGCGGCTTCGGGGACCAATGCTCAGCGTGATGTCTCGCAACACGGTTCGTCCGTCGCGATCGCATGTCACGTGGCGTGCGACAAGCATTGCCGGGGTGTTGGGGGAGGAGTGCGGCACAGCCATCTGAAATCTCCATTAACGAGGTAAAAAGTTCGAAAGGGAAGAGTTCAGTTAGTGACGCACGTGGCGATAATAGTTCGCGAAGTCGAGACTTAGTGGCGGAAGTTACGGAGTTGATGGCGTGAAAGCGCATTGTTCGCCGGAGTTGGTGGCACGAGGGTCCGCTGGGCGCACAAACGATTCGTGGGATGTAGCTGCGTTGTTGACGGTGCAATCACTCGATTGGAAGAACGACGACGGCGTCGTCGGTGGATCACACGGCGGCTGGTTGTTCAAAGTGCGCCGCGTGTTGTGCTTGCAGTTCGTCTGAGCGCTGCGAGCAGAGGCATCACTTGGGCATCACTTGGGCATCAACGCCTAGCGAATGGGCATCAATGGGCATCACGCAGTGGACAACAGTGGACATTTGCGGGTAGTCGCGCGTACACGAAACACCTTGCAATCACCAGTGTTTCGCTCGAATCGCTTGGAGCGGGCGACGAGAATCGAACTCGCGTTCTCAGCTTGGGAAGCTGATAGATCG
>JAJZSX010000117.1 GCA_021849435.1 Actinomycetes bacterium
CGGCGTGGTCGGCCGGCCGATCGTCTTCGCGTCCACGGGCGAGAAGCTGGGGGACTTCGACCTGTTTCACCCCGACCGCATGGCGTCGCGGATCCTCGGCATGGGCGACACCCTGACCCTGATCGAGCAGGCCGAACGCACCATGGACGCCGACGTCGTGGCCGCCTCGGCCGGGCGGATGATGGACGGCTCGTTCACCCTGGACGACTTCCTCGCCCAGCTGAACCAGGTGCGCAAGATGGGCTCGCTCGGCGGCCTGATGCGCCTCATGCCCGGGGTCTCCAAGGAGATGCGAAACGCCGCGGCCAACGTGGACGACCGCGAGCTCGACAAGGTCGAGGCGATCATTCGCTCGATGACCCCGCGCGAACGGCGCGAGCCGGTGATCATCGACGGCTCGCGGCGCTCGCGGATCGCGGCCGGCTCGGGCACCACGGTCAGCGCCGTCAACCAGTTGCTCAAGCAGTTCGGCGAGATGCGCAAGATGATGCGCCAGATGGGCGGGGCCAATCCGTCCCTGCCGCCCCAGATGGGCAAACTCGCGGCGATGGCCGCGCGCCGGGGCGGCGAATCGCTGCCTGCGGGCTTCGAGGCGCTGGGTGCCGGCATGCGCGCCGCACCGGCCCCGGGCGGGCCAAAGGGCAAGAAGAAGAAGGGTGGGCGAGTTACCCCCCCCAAACAGCGCTAAACTAGGACGCTCGGGTACATCACCCAGTCCCGGTCGGGACACAGTCTTGGAGGACGTTCGTCGTGGCAGTGAAACTTCGTTTGGTGCGCATGGGCAAGAAGAAGCAACCGACCTACCGCGTCGTGGCCTCAGACAGCCGTCGCGCGCGCTCGGGCGCCTTCCTCGAGATCGTCGGCACCTACCAGCCCCGCGGGCTCTCGGTGGCCAATGGCGAGACCATCGTCTCGATCGACAACGAGCGCGCCGTGCACTGGCTGCGCCACGGCGCCCAGCCCACGGACCGGGTCGCCAAGCTCCTGCGCCAGAGCGGCGCCCTGGACGCGTTCGAGGCGTCAAAGGCCGCCCAGTGAGCGACCTGCACGACGACTACGTCGAGGGTGACGTCAACACCATCGACGACGAGGCCGCACCCGACGCGAGCACCGCGTCGGCCGTGCTGCACTACATCGCGTCGTCCCTCGCCGACGACCCCCAGGCCGTCGCCATCGACGTCTCGGAGCGCCACGGCAAGGTGGTGCTCTCGCTGAGCGTCGGTCCCGACGACATGGGTCGGATCATCGGCCGGCGGGGTCGCACCGCCCAGGCCATCCGAGCGCTCGTCAGCGCCGCGGGCTCGCGCGATGGCGTGACGACGTCGGTAGACATCGTCGACTGACGTGTCCGACGAGCGCCTGCTCGAGGTCGGACGAATCATCAAGGCCCACGGACTTCGCGGTCAGCTGCTCGTCGACTTCTGGACCGACCGCGCCGAGCGCTGGGCCCCCGGCGCGGTGCTCACGACCAGTCGTGGCCCACTCACGGTTCGCGCGGCCGCCCGGCATCAGGACCGCTTCCTCGTGAGCTTCGAAGGGGTCGACAGCCGCGAGGACGCCGAGGCGTGGCGCGCGACCCTGCTGCTCGCCCCGCGGGTCGAGGACGAGGACGACGACGCCATCTGGATCGACGACCTCTACGGGGCGACGGTCTATGACGCCTCGGGTACCGCCCGCGGCGTGGTGGTCGACGTCGAGGCCAATCCCGCGAGCGACCTGCTGGTGCTCGACAGCGGGACCCTGGTGCCACTCACCTTCGTGACTTCGCTGCTGGCGAACGAACGCATCGACGTCGACGCCCCCGACGGACTCTTCGAATGACCCTGCGCGTGGACGTGCTCACCCTCTTTCCCGAGGCCATCACGGGCTACGCGACGACGTCGGTGCTCGGTCGGGCCGCCGAGCGCGACCGCTGGCGCCTGCGGGTCTTTGACCTGCGCGACCAGACCGACGACGTGCACCGCACCGTTGACGACACCCCCTACGGCGGCGGCGCCGGGATGGTGCTACGCGCCGAGCCGATCCTGCGCACCGTCGAGGCGACGCCCGACCTCGCCCGGCCCCTGCTGGCGCTCACCCCGTCGGGACGGCCGCTCACTCACGACGTCGCGAGCGAGCTCGCCGCGAGCGGCGGGTTCTCCCTACTCTGTGGGCGCTACGAGGGGTTCGACCAGCGCGCGATCGACCTGGTGGTGGACGACGAGCTCTCGGTCGGGGACTTCGTGCTGGCCGGCGGGGAGCTCGCCGCGCTGTGCGTGATCGAGTCGGTGGTGCGCCTGCTGCCCGGGGCCCTGGGCAACGACGCCTCGAGTCTCGACGA
Source organism: Actinomycetes bacterium (assembly GCA_021849435.1). Next base: position 2,321 of record JAJZSX010000117.1, read on the forward strand.
GTCCTTCGTCGACGGCCTGCTCGAGTACCCCCAGTACACCAAGCCGGCCGAGGTCCGCGGCCTCGTGGTGCCCGAGGTGCTGCGCTCGGGCGACCACGCGCGCATCGCGCGCTGGCGCCGGGCCCAGGCGCTCGCGCGGACGCTGTCGCGCCGCCCCGACCTCATTGCGGCGCGCGGCGGGCTCTCCGACGAGGACCGGGCGGTACTGGGCGAGTTCGGCCTGGTGGAAGAGAACGACGGATTCCGCTAGACTTCTACAGCCCGAGACCCGAAGGGGACGCTGATGAATCCGACTGAACTGATTGACCGCGACTCGTTGCGTGACGACATCCCGGCCTTCCGCGCCGGCGACACCCTGAAGGTCCACGTCCGGGTCGTCGAGGGTACCCGCGAGCGCGTCCAGGTCTTCCAGGGCGTCGTCATCCGTCGCCAGGGCTCGGGGCTGCACGAGACCTTCACGGTCCGCAAGGTCAGCTTCGGCGTGGGCGTCGAGCGCACCTTCCCGGTCCACGCGCCCACCATCGCCAAGATCGAGGTCGAGACCTACGGTGACGTGCGCCGGGCCAAGCTGTACTACCTCCGTGATCTGCGCGGGAAGGCCGCCAAGATCAAGGAGCGTCGCGTCACCGAGCGCGCGTAAGGCCCGTATGGGCGACGAAGAGCTCGACGACTACGAGTCGACCCTCGAACTGGCGCTGGTCCAGGAGTACAAGGCCGTGGTGGGGATGTTCCACTACGCCGTGGAGACCGACCGTCGCTTCTACCTCGCCAACGACGTCGCCGTCGACGTGCGCTCGACCACTCCGGCGATGCTCGAGGTGACCCTGACCGACGCCTGGGTGTGGGACATGTACCGCGCCGCGCGGTTCGTCCCCTCGGTTCGCGTGCTGACGTTCCGCGACGTCAACATCGAGCGACTCCCCAAGGAAGACCTCCAGCCCTGACATGGAGATGACCCACGTCGTGCTCGAGCTCGCCGACCTCGTGCGACTGGACACCCGAAGCGGGGGAGCGGTCGTGGCGTCGCTGGTGGCGGGCGACGTGGTCGTTGCCCTCGGGGCCCGCGACCGCTCGCTCGGGCCGCTCGGGCCCTGGTTGACCGTCGGGCCCGACTACCCGGCGTCGATGGCCGCGCGCGACGTCGCCACGCTCGCCTGGTTGGGGGACTTCGAGCACGTCGTGATCGCGGGCGAGCGTGCGAGCGAGCAGGCCGCGGTGGTGCGCGCGATGCTCACCGACGACGAGATCAACCTCGAGTCCGACGTCCTCACCCTGCGTGGCGCCTACAACCGCCCCGCGCCGCCCCGGCCGATCACGGTCTGGTACTCGCTCGACGGGCACCTGGGCGACGGGACGACCGTGCTCGACGGCGCGCCGGTCGACGCCCCGGACGCCACGCGGTACTTTCGCGACTAGCGGCGACCTAGGCCGGTTGGGTCGAGATGCGGTCGGGGCGGATGCGCACCGTCACGCGCACCTCGCCCTCGCGGCGGTGCGGGTAGGTGGCCAGGTCGAGGTACTTCATCGCGAACCGGTCGATGACCTCGTCGGCGCCCTCGGTCGTGAAGCCCACGACGGTGCCGCGCAGGGCGATCGCCACGTAGGGGTTGTCCGGGTCGGTCAGCGAGACCGCGACCCGGGGGTCCGACGCCAGGTTGCGGGCCTTGGCCCGACCGAGGGCGGTGTTGATGATCACGTCGTCGCCGTCGAGCTCCACCCACACCGGGGTGACGTTGGGCGAGCCGTCCGGCGCGAGGCTGGCGACGTGGGCCAGCACGCGCTTGGCGAAGATGGCGCGCGAGGCGTCGCTGAAGGTGTCGGTCACGATGCTCCTTTGGGTCGTTGGCGTCGACCCTAGTAGTTTTGTCTCCATGAACATCGGTGCGCACGTGCGCGGCGGCGGAACCCTAATCCCGTCCCTGGACGCTGGGGTGGCCATCGGTGCGACCTCGATCCAGGTGTTCGTCCAGAGCCCGCGGATTTGGAAGCCCAGCCAGTACGCGCCCGAGGTGCTCGAGGGGTACCGCGAGGCCCAGCGCGACCACCCGAGCATCACCGACACGTTCTGTCACGCGACCTACCTCATCAACCTCGCGACCGCCGACCCCGAGCTCTACGAGAAGTCCGTCACCGCGCTTACCCACAACCTGCGCGTCGGTCGCGCGATGGGCGCGTCGGGCGTGATCCTGCACGTGGGCAGCCACAAGGGCGCCGGCTTTGACGAGGTCCTGGACCAGATCGTTGGTGCCTTCGGGCGCGCCCTGGACGACGCGGGAGCGACCGACACGCGCTGCCCGATCCTGATCGAGAACGCGGCGGGCGCCGGCGGCACGGTGGGGCGCAGCTTCGACGAGATCGAGGCGATGATCGAGGCGAGCGGCGCTGACGAGCGACTCGGCCTGTGCATCGACACCCAGCACCTCTTCGCGAGCGGCGTCGACTACGCGACGCCGCGCGCCGCGCGCCAGCTACTCAAGGAGGTCGAGGCCCGGTTCGGGCCCGACCGCCTGCGCTGCCTGCACCTCAACGACTCCAAGACCGCCTTCGGCTCGAACCGCGACCGCCACGCCAACATCGGCGAGGGCGAGATCGGCGCGGAGGGCCTCGCGGCACTCGTCGGGCACCCCAAGGTTCGCGCGCTGCCGCTGCTGCTCGAGGTGCCCGGTGACGGCGACGGGCCGCGCGCCCAGGACGTGCTCGCGGCTCGCGAGGTGCTCGAGCGCGGCGTCGCGCTCTACGGTCGGGGTGGGGCGAAATCGATGAAAGCCAAGTAGGAGGAATCATGACCAACGTGCGGATCGAATCAGACACCATGGGCACGATCGAGGTGCCCGCGGAGCGGTACTGGGGTGCGCAGACCGAGCGGAGCCTCCACCACTTCGCCATCAGCCACGAGACGATGCCCCCCGCGCTGATCCGGGCCTTTGGCATCTTGAAGCTGGCCTCGGCGCGGGTCAACCATGACCTGGGCAAACTCGACGCCGAGCGCGCCGAGCTCATCGAGCGCGCCGCGGGCGAGGTCATCGACGGGTCGCTCGCCGGGGAGTTCCCGCTGCGGATCTGGCAGACCGGGTCGGGCACCCAGACGAACATGAACGTCAACGAGGTCATCTCGAATCGCGCCATCGAGCTGGCCGGCGGCGAGCGAGGCTCGAAGGACCCCGTGCACCCCAACGACCACGTCAACATGTCCCAGTCCTCCAACGACACCTTCCCCACGGCGATGCACATCGCCGCGGTGATGGAGATCACCGGCCGGCTCGTTCCCTCGGTGTCGCGCCTGCGCGACGCGCTAGACGAGAAGGCGCGCGCCTACATGGGCGTGACCAAGATCGGACGCACGCACCTGATGGACGCCGTGCCGCTCACGCTCGGCCAGGAGTTCTCGGGCTACGTGGCCCAGCTCGACGCCGACCTCGACCGGCTCAACGCGGTGCTCGCGGGGCTGTACGAGCTCGCGGCGGGTGGCACGGCGGTCGGGACGGGCCTCAACACCCACCCCGAGTTCGGCGAGCGGGTCGCCGCCGCGATCGCGGCCCTGACGGGTCAGCCCTTCGTCACCGCGCCCAACAAGTTCGCCGCGCTGGCCGCGCACGACGCGCTGGTCTTCGCCCACGGCGCGATCAAGACCCTGGCGGCGAGCCTCATCAAGGTGGCCGACGACCTGCGCTGGCTCGGCTCGGGCCCGCGGTCGGGGCTCGGCGAGCTGCGCCTGCCCGAGAACGAGCCGGGCAGCTCGATCATGCCCGGCAAGGTCAACCCGACCCAGTCCGAGGCCATGATCATGGTGGGCATCCAGGTCTACGCCAACGACACCGCGGTCGCCATGGCCGACTCGCGCGGCAATCTCGAACTCAACGTCGCCAAGCCGGTGATCATCCACAACTTCTGCAACTCGATCGACCTGCTCACCGACGCCTGTGACCGGTTCCGCGAGTTCTGCGTCGAGGGACTCGAGCCCGACTACGACCAGATCGACCACCACCTGCGAAACAGCCTGATGCTCGTGACGGCCCTCAACCCGATCATCGGCTACGACAAGGCGGCCAAAGTCGCCAAGAAGGCGCACCACGAGCGCACGACGCTGCGCGAGGCCGCCCTGGCGCTCGGCTTCTTGTCGGCCGAGGAGTTCGACGCCGCCGTGGTGCCCGAGGCCATGACCCACCCGTGAGGCCGCCGCTGCTCGCGCGGGCCGAGGTCGATCACTGGTTGGCCGCGCACCCGGCGTGGCGCGTCGGTAACGGCCACCTCGTGCGAGAGTGGCGCGCGCGAAGCCACCGTGAGGCGGCCCGAGTGATCCTCGACCAGACGGCGATCGCTGACCGGCTCGACCATCACGCGGTGCTGACGCTCACGTATCGCGATCTGCGCGTGGAACTCTGGACCCACGACCGTGGCGGGCTGACGGCCCTCGACCTGGCCTACGGTGACGCGCTCGACGAGCTGCTCGCTGGACCACTCGACCCGATCAGTTGACCGGGACCTCCCAGAGCGCCATCCAGCGCGAGAGATCCTTCTCGATGGGCAGGTCCTTGTCGAGGAAGGACCGGACGCGCAGCTCGAGCTCGTTGTCGCGCTGCTCGGCGCCGGTGGGGGCGAAGGGGTAGAAGGTGCCCTGCTTCAAGAGGTAGACGAGGCGCACGGGCCCGTCGCCTGGTGGGGTCTTGGGCACGAAACCGAACACCGCACACAGCAGCCGGGGGCCGAGCCCGTTGTCCACGAGGCTCGTGTCGGCGCCGTGGATCCGCGTGACGAGCGTGGCGATGTCGGTGTCGTGGATGACGATCCAGCGGAAACCGAAGCGGTCGGTCGTCAAGGTCACGTCGCTTGCTGCCTCGTCGAAGTTGAGCAACTGCTTGATGTCCTCGTCGGTGGTGTTGGCCGTCTCGCCGCTGCCGGCCTTGAAGCAGAGCCCCGCCTGGCCCGAGG
>JAJZSX010000118.1 GCA_021849435.1 Actinomycetes bacterium
TTCGGCTTCGCGAGCGACGAAAAGGGTGATGACCTGTTCATCCACTTTTCTAACATCGTTGGCGATGGCTTCAAGACGTTGAGCCAGGGACAGACCATTGCCTACGACGAGGCGACTGGTCCCAAGGGCCGTGAGGCCCGTAACGTTCGCGTCGTCACGGGCAATTCACGCCGCCGATAGCATTGTGACCCGTGACTGAAAAGCCTCTCGTCGAACCACACCTGGGCGAACCGCCCGCCGAACTGATCATCGAGGACCTCGTCGTCGGTGACGGCGCGGTCGCCGCGGCCGGCCAGACCGCCGTCGTGCACTACGTGGGCGTAAGTGCGTCGACTGGCCAGCAGTTCGACGCCTCGTGGGATCGCAACGAGCCCTTCTCGTTTCCACTCGGTCGCGGTTACGTCATTGCCGGATGGGACCAGGGCGTGCAGGGGATGCGGGTCGGTGGACGGCGACGTCTCGTGATTCCGTCGAACCTGGGTTATGGTGAGCGTGGCGCAGGCGGCGTCATCGCACCCGGCGAAACCCTCATCTTCGTCGTAGACCTGCTGGAATCTCGTTAGCCCAGCAGATAGGTCGACGCGTCGCGTGCCAGCAGGCGCTGGTAGTCCCCGTAGCGCTCGCAGCAGATCTCAGCCACGAGCCGAAGTCGATCGTTGGGATTGCTCAGGCTCAGCACCTTGAACTGGTCGAGCGTTGACATCGGCGTCATCGCGCACAGTTGCCAGCCGCGCACTGAGGGATCCGAATCCATGACACAGTCGTGCCGCAACGACTCGTCCATCACGACTTCGCTGCGCAGCGCCCGAAGGGCGCGCACCGCCGACTCCGTTGAGCGGAGCAAGTCGGGCTCGATCTCGATCTCATCACAGCAGCGCTCGCGCACGGCCGCACGCGGGTACGGCGAGTCGGCGAGCCACGATGCGACCTCGACGCACTGGGTGCCCTCGACTCGCAGGAGAGTCTGGCCGTTAGGCAGCGTCTGGGACCCGAGAATCCGAAGCACCGTGCCCACGCTCGTACGGACATCCTCGCCGCCAACCTCGGAGCCTCGCTCAATCATGCAGGTTCCGAATTCTTGGTCGCGCAATTCGGTCAACATCGCCCGGTAGCGCGGTTCGAAGACGCACAGGCCGACCACCTGGTGTGGAAAGACCACCATCCCCAACGGAAACATTGGTAGGACGCCGTCGTTCACGCTTCCAGCCTAAAGGTGAACGTCTCGTGAAGCACCGATCACGGTCGGAGCCGTTCGGCCAGCGCCGCCAGCGCACGCGCTCGATGCGAGATGGCGCTCTTCTCCTCGGCTGACACTTCAGCCAGGGTACGCCCTCCGAGTTCGGCGCTGGCGAACACCGGGTCGTAACCGAAACCTCGTTCCCCGCGCGCTTCCTCGACGATCCACCCGTCGAGGACTCCTTCGACGGTCACGGCAGACCCGTCGGGATAGGCAACGGCAATGACCGTCCGAAATCGTGCAGCGCGATCCGCGTCGTCGACCTCTGAGAGCGCGCTCAGCAACTTTCGCACGTTGTCCGAGTCGATCGCGGCCGGTCCGGCGTAGCGCGCACTGCGCACGCCGGGATCACCGTTCAGCGCACTCACGAACAGTCCAGTGTCATCGCCGATCGCCGGCCGCCCCGTCGCATCGCAAACCGCGCGTGCCTTGAGCAGGGCGTTACCTTCGAGGGTGTCACTGGTCTCGTCGACATCGGGGACTCCCGCCGGTCGGGCGATCACGTCCATGCCCACCTCGGCGAGTACCGCGCGGATCTCAACGGCCTTGTGCGCGTTGGCTGTTGCGAGCACGAACTCCAGCCCCATCATCGCCCCCGGGGCGCCGGCGGCGTTGAGAGGACCAGGCGCTGGGCGTCGTGGATCGACTTGATTCCCACCGCCGCCAGGTCGAGCAGCTCGTCGAGCTCGGAGCGGCTAAAGGCGGTTCGCTCGGCCGTGCCCTGAACCTCGACGAATTCGCCCGACCCGGTCATTACGACGTTCATGTCTGTCTCGGCCGACGAATCCTCTTCGTAGGGCAGATCGAGCATCGGGACTCCTCCAACGATCCCCACCGAAACAGCGGCCACGAGATCCGTCAACGCGTGCGTGCGAATCGTGCCGTCCACGACGAGCCGCGTAATGGCGTCATGCAACGCCAGGTAGCCACCACAGATTGAGGCTGTGCGCGTGCCGCCGTCGGCCTGCAACACGTCGCAGTCAACGATGATCTGCACGTCCGCGAGGAGCGTCAGGTCGGTCACGGTTCGAAGCGATCGTCCGATGAGCCGCTGGATCTCCTGGGTGCGACCCGACTGCTTGCCTCGCGCGGCTTCGCGCGAGGCGCGTTCGGGCGTCGAACCTGGCAGCATCGAGTACTCCGCGGTCACCCACCCCTTGCCCGACCCTCGAAGCCAGCGGGGCACGTCGGTCTCAACTGAGGCGGTGCAGAGGACCCTGGTGCGACCGACCTCGACGAGGACCGATCCGGCTGCCATCTCGGTGTAGTCGCGTACGAACCGCAGGGGTCGGGCTTCCGCAGGATTGCGGCCATCGGCTCGCGTGGTCATGGTGTTCCTCTCATCGGTGTGACCACCGTAGTGGAATCGCCGACCGAGTTAGAAGTAGATGATTCGCTTCGCGCGTTCGACCACGTCGTCGATGTCGTCGCTCCACGCCCCCGTCGAAAGGTATTTCCACCCGTCATCGCAGACGATCGTGACGATCGTGGCCGCCTGATCTTCGGGAATCGTCAATGCGCACTTCACCGCGCCCGCCATGATCGCCCCCGATGAGATCCCCACGAACAAGCCGACCTCAGTCATGGCCCGTGTCCACTCGATCGATTCGCGCGGTCGAACGACCACCTTGCGGTCGAGCAGGTCGACGCCGTGGTTGTCGATGAAGATCGGTGGGATGTAGCCGTCGTCCAGACTGCGCAGGCCATCGACGATCTCGCCACTCGGTGGCTCAATTGCCCAAACCTGAACCTCGGGCTTGTGCTCCTTGAGATACCGCCCGACGCCCATAAGCGTCCCCGACGTTCCAAGGCCAGCCACGAAGTGAGTCACCTCGGGCACGTCAGCGAGGATCTCGGGACCGGTGGTCTCGTAGTGCGCCTGGGGATTGGCGGGATTGGCGTACTGGTAGAGAAAAACCCAGTCGGCGTGCTCGGCGGCGATCGACTGGGCCAGCCGCACGGCGCCGTTTGAACCCTCGGTACCGGACGAGTCGATGATCTCCGCGCCCCACGCCAGGAGCAGTTGACGGCGTTCGGGCGAGACGTTCGTGGGCATCACGACCTTGAGGTGGTAGCCCCGCAACCGACACACCATCGCCAGGGCAATTCCCGTGTTGCCCGATGACGGCTCGATCACGATCTGACCGTCTTGACCAGGGATGAGTCGACCATCTCGCTCCGCCGCGCGAATGAGCGACACGGCGACCCGGTCCTTCACGGATCCAGCTGGGTTGCGCCCCTCGAGCTTCGCCAGGATTGTGACGTTGGTTCGTGGCGAGAGCGCGCTGACGTCGATGACCGGTGTCGATCCAACCAAGTCGAGAACCGATTGGACACGCGCCACTAGAGGACACCCCCGGCGACGGCGGGCAACAGGGTGATCTCATCGTCATCGGATACCGGCGCGTCCACGCCACCGATGTAGCGAACGTCGTCGTCGTTGACGTAGACGTTCAAGAAACGGTGCAGCGACCCATCTTTGTTGAGCAGCTGGCTCTCGATCAACGGGTACGTGGCCGTGAGCTCGGCGAGTACGGCGCCGATCGTCGCTCCCTCGACCGACACCGTCGTCAGTCCGCCCATCGCTGGCCGTAGCACCGTGGGAATTCGAACTGTCGCAGCCATCGCGCTCTCCTCCTGTAATCAAATTACGACCGTTTCGGTCGAATTTAGCGGCCGCGTTACGGGGCGTGACCTACGCGGACTGCGACGGCCGATAGAACGCCGCGAGCTGCACACCGGCAGCACCAAGTCCTACGAGTACGGTCACTGCGAGATGAACCGAGGGTGACCACGCGAAGATGTGCCACAGGTGGTCGAGAGAAAATCGACCGGCGCCGAATGTGCCGGGCACGAGGGTCGCGACCGCGATGCCGAGGGTGTATTCGACGCCTTCGCCCTTGTTGAAGACGAAGAAGCCATTCTTACGGTGCACCGTCGCGATTGCCACCAGCATCAGCGACATGAGACCGGCGGACGCCAGTGTCGTGAGCAGTCCGAACACGAGCAAGACGCCGACGCCCACCTCCGTGGATGCCGCCACCAGCGCGTTGAGTCCGCCGTAGCGCACGCCTATTGACTCGAACCACTTCGCCGTCCCCGCCAGACGCCCACCTCCGAAGAACTTCCGGTACCCGTGCGCAAAGATCATCGAACCGAGGAAGAGCCGCAAGGCGAGCAGTACCAAATCGTAGGAAGTCGAACTCGATGCGATAGTGGTCACTGACCGGACCTCCTCGTGCCGAAAGGCGACTCGTTAGTCCTCAATGTAGATGTCTTCGCTCGTGACCGTGTCACCTTCGATCCTAAAGCTGCGGACGACGGCCGGTATGTCGCGCAGGGAGACCAGGATGTAGTGCCACTGCGGATCCGGTGCCTGACGAACGTCCGTGGGGCTCGGGTACGCCTCGGAATGCGTGTGCGAATGGAATACGCCAAGTACCGACAGTCCCTCCACGTCGGCTCGTCGAAACGCTTGGAACAGCACCCGGCTGTCGACTTCATAGATCCGCGCCGACACCGCGACGTTCGGACTCGCCACTACCTCGGTCACGGTTGCGTCATCGCCCGCTGCTCGCCCGAGAATGAGTCCGCAGCCCTCATTGGGCAGGGCCCGAATGCACGTCGCGACCATCGCGTCTCGCAATGCCGGGGTCAGGTTCAGCACGAGCCCACCCTACCGACCAACGATGCGGCCGACCCCGGTCACTACGCTGGCATTGTGGCACGAGCCAAACAGATGCAAGAGCGCCGGGCCAACGCGAAGGCGAACGCAACGGGCGACCACGTGGTCGCCACGAATCGCCGTGCGCGTCACGACTATGAGATCGTAGACACCCTCGAGTGCGGCCTCGTGCTCACCGGCAGTGAAGTCAAGTCGCTTCGTGAGGGAAAGGCACAGATCGCGGAAAGCTTTGCCCGGATCGACGATGGGGAGCTGTGGCTCTTCGGATCACACATTCCGCCGTGGAGCTACGCAGTTGGGTTCGGTAGTCACGATCCAGATCGAAAGCGCAAACTCCTCGTCCACCGCCACCAAATCCACCAGTGGTGGGTCAAGACCCAAACGCAACCGCTCACGATCGTGCCACTCAAGGTGTACTTCAAGGACGGTCGTGCGAAAGTCGAGTTGGCGCTCGCCCGAGGACGCAAACAACATGACCGCCGCCAGGCGCTCGCCAAGCGGGACGCCGAGCGCGAGATTGCCGTCTCGGTTCGGAACTTCGAGAAGTTCGGCTAACCGCCGGCCCCCGTTACGAGCAGCACGACCTTACGCCGGACGCGATGCGACGCCCGTACGGTACGCTGAGTATGCGGTCAGAGTGATCGTGCAGTGCCGAGGGGGTGATTGGTTTCGACGTTGGTCGAAATGGTGAAAGAAGCGAGCCGTGGTCTCCGGAGCCACGTTAAAGAGCCGGAAACAAAAATAAACGCGAACTCTACAGCTCACGTTGTTGTTGCCGCTTAGGTAACACGTCCGTCTATACCCGGCCTTGCGGTGTAGGTCACGGGCGTCATGAAGCAGGGCTCACCGTCATCCTTTGTCAATGAGGACGTCGGGAAAACTTAGTTGACTACGGGATTGCAGCGGTGCTGGTGTCGATGCTCCCCCCCCGACAATTCCCATCAGCTGCGCTCGGAGAATGTTCACTTAGAAGCCGACGGACCTGGGTTCGATTCCCAGCACCTCCACAACCGCTTTGATCAGGTATTCTCTATAGTTGGGTCTGACTCAGCCGAATTGATCTGGATGATTGCTTTACGAATCGTGTAAAGTACATTACAGGTTATGAAAACTACTGCCCCTCCTCTGCTCCCCTTGCTCCGGTCTCGACTCCAAGGTGATCTCCTCTCACTGCTGTATCTGCACCCGGACAAGGAGTACTCCCTATCCGAGCTGGCGAGACTCCTTGGTACGAGTGCTCGGATGATTCACTACGAGTCCGAAAGGCTCACTGACTCAGGGTTCGTGGCAAATCGGCGAGTGGGAAACGTTCGGCTTCTGCGAGCCATTTCCGAATCACCAGTTGCACGAGCCCTCCAAGAACTTCTGATGGTGACGTTCGGACCGCTGCCCGTACTCACCGAGCTCCTAGATCACGTCTCCGGGATAAGCGAGGCGTTCATTTATGGATCGTGGGCCGCACGGTACAGCGGCGAAGGCGGCCACGTTCCGGACGACGTCGACGTTCTCGTCGTGGGAGACGCAAGTCGTGAAGTCCTCGATGATGTCGCCGCACAGGCGGAGAGTCGACTTCGACGCCCCGTGAACATCCGAAGAATCGATCGCGAAACCTGGGACACACCGCCCAAGGACAATGCGTTCCTCTCATCCTTAAAGAGCCGTCCACTGGTATCTCTGCACAAGGGAGGTCAGCGCGATGTCGCCGTGGGATAAGGGACGTGCTGAGGTCGAGCGATTGATTCAAGAAGGGAAACTCCAACGAATACCCGCAACTACATACGACGGACAGACCTTGCGAATCCCGCGGAATCACCTGAATTCGGCGGAGAAGACTATTGAACACGACTTAGAGGGTGCATACACGCTCGTGTATGACGCAATGCGAAAGGCTCTTGTCGCCCTCTTGGCCGTGCAAGGTCTTCGTGCGACATCGAAAGGTGGGCACATTGTTATTCACGACTGTCTCAAGGCACAATTATCGCCTCAAGCTGACAACCTTCTCAGAGCGTACGACCGCATGCGACGGTCACGGAACAATGTTGAATACCCTCCGGTGGGGGCCGAGGAGATCACCGCTGAAGAGGTTCGTGACGACATTAAGACAGTGCGAGAAGCGCTGCCGACCATTGAACGGCTACTCGAGGTGCTTCCCGTCTTCTAAAAACGACGATAACGTCCCATTCGGAACCGTTTGACCGCAAGCGCCCCGTGTAGGGCGACGCATTCGATGATCATCAACTCCCACTGAAACGCCATCGAGCGTGATGATGCACCGAGGTGCCGTTGGTGGTTGCGTTGTCGCTTCGG
>JAJZSX010000119.1 GCA_021849435.1 Actinomycetes bacterium
AATTCCATGCGCTTCCTCATGCCGTACGGTAGGTCGCCGGCGAGTTTGGCAGCCTGTGGGGCCAACCCGACGAATTCGAGACTCGCCATGGCCCGCTCGTGAAGGGATCGCTCGTTGCGCCGGAACCCAGGAGTGCCCACGAGAATGGAAAAGAGATTGGATTTGGCCAGTAGGTGCGCGCCGGCGAGGATGTTCTCCAGAACGGACATCCTAGGAAACACGCGAATGTTCTGAAAGGTCCGCCGGATTCCGAGCGCCGCGACGTCGGCCGCGCCCATCTTCGTGATGTCGCGATCGGCGAAGAGGACCGAACCACCGGTTGGTTGGTAGTAGCCCGTCAAACAGTTGAATAGCGACGTCTTACCGGCACCGTTCGGTCCGATAATCGAGTGCAGTGAATTTGACTCAATGGATAGTGACACCCCACTGAGCGCGTTCACTCCGCCAAACTGCAGCGACAGGTCCACGGTGGATAACAAGGCCGTCATCGGTCGCTCGCCTCGGACGCAGGTGGCGGAGACGACGCAATCGCCACGGTCGGAGCGACGGCCCCGTCGAGGGGGGATACGCGGCGGCGCTGAAACGGCAACCGAAATCCGCGAAAGGCATTCTCCGGTAGGAGTCCCCGCGGACGCGTCATCATGACGATGATGAGCACTAAGCCGAAAACTAGCAAGCGGGTCTGAGCAAATTGGCGAAACGCTTCGGGGAGGATCACGACGATCATGCCACCGAGGATCGCTCCCGAGACACTGCCCATACCGCCAATCGCCAGCGCCATCAGGATCAGCAGGGACTCGCTGAATCCGAAGCTCGGCGGCGAAATCGCGGAGAGCGCCGGGGCGTACAACGATCCCGTAAGCGAACCCATCACGGCGCCACCCATATAGGCGTACAACTTGTAGCGATGAATCTTTATGCCCATCGCCTGGGCCGCATCTTCATCCTCACGAATGCACAGCCACGCTCGACCGATCCGGGAATGACGGACCCGAAGTGAGATCAGCACGAAGAGGAGCAGGAGCACGAGGAGCACGTAGTAGAACGCGGCGGGCGTTTGAATCACGATGTGACCGATGGTCAGCGTCGGAATGCCATAGATGCCCGTCGGTCCACCGGTCATGGTCAGATTGTTGGCAATCGTCTGGATTATCTCACCGAATCCCAGCGTCACCACGGCGAGGTAGTCGCTACGAAGACGTAGCGTGGGAAGCCCGATGATCACTGCGCACACGACTGCGATCAGTACTCCGGGCACGAGGGTGGCGATGATGGACCAGTGATGGTTCACCGAAAGTACGGCGGTGGTGTACGCGCCGATCGCGAAGAACGCGGCGAAACCGAGGTCGAGCAGTCCGGCGTACCCCACAACGATATTGAGACCGAGCGCGAGACAGATGAGCATCTCGGTCTGGTATCCGACGCTGAGGTAGTACTGGTTACTCGTGAACTGCGGAACCAGGGCCGCCACGGCGACGAACGCCAGTATGACCCCGCCCTTCGGCAATTTGGCCGTCAAAGCGCTACGTCTCTTCTGCGAATCCACAAGATCAAGTGACACGGCTGCTCACATCCTCCGGGCAACGCGCTCGCCGAGTATTCCAGTAGGTCGAAGCCAAAGCAGCAGCACGAGTGTCACGAACGTGACGACTAAGGCCCACTCGGCACCAAACCAGCCCGTTCCAACCGATTGCGCGATGCCGAGCACGACGCCACCCAACACGGCGCCACCGATGTTGCCGATTCCCCCGAGCACCGCAGCCGTGAACGCTTCCAGTCCAACGGTCCAGCCCATGAGGTAGTTGATTTGGCCGTAGTACACACCGGTCATGACCGCCGCCGCCCCGGCGAGCGCGCCACCGATGAAGAACACCACCGCAATGACCAGGTCCACGTTGATGCCCATGAGGACCGCGGCGATACGGTCCTCGGAAACTGCGCGCATTGCCTTGCCGATCAGAGTCCGGCCAACCAGCAAGTACACCCCGAGCGAAAGGAGTCCGGCGATCAAGACGATGATCAACTGAAACCACGAGAAGTTCGTTTGCAACACCGTAAATCCGTTCGGCGGGGACGTCACCGGGAACGTGAGATATGCCGATCCCCAACCTGGAATGTTGAGCACGCCGTTCTCGAGGACTTGCGACAGCCCGAGCGCAGCGATCATCAAACTCAACAGTGCCGCACGACGCATCGGGTGGTAGATGAGCCGGTTCGCCAGGACCGCTAGCAGCCCCGTCGCAACCATGACGAGCAGGCCAACCCAAGCCACCGTAAACCACACCATGTGGCCGTGACCGACGATCGATGAACCCAGGATCGTGTAGGCAACGAACGCCGCGACCATGAAGAAATCACCGTGCGCAAAATTGATGAGTCGCAAGATTCCATAGACCATGCTGTAGCCAACCGCAACCAATCCGAAGAACGCACCCAGAAACAGCCCGTTCAAAATCTCGCTCATCAAAAGCGTCACTACTGCCCTCCCGACTATGGCCCATCGCGGCCGATTGAATATATGCCTTCGCAGAACGGGGACGTACTTCCGGCGGACAGTTGCCCGCCGGAAGTACGTCCCGTTCGCAGTTCACTACAACTTGGGCTGAACCGAATTCTTGACGTATTGACCATTCTTCACGACGAGTACCTCTTCGGGCATCCCCAAACGCGCACCCGACGGACTGAACTTAATCCGACCGGTGACGCCGACGAAATTGGTCTTGCGCAAGGCGGCGATGATCTTGGACGATTGGATCGACTTTGCAGCATTCCCGGCCCGGGCCAGTATCTGAATCGCGTCGTAGCCGTAGGACGAGTAAGGACCCGGCGCGCTCTTGAACGCCTTACGGTAATGGGCGTTGAACAAGTTGATCGCCTTGCCCGCCGGGGATACGAACTCCGTCGCGTACGTACCGACTCCAGCACTGCCGGCTCCAGTGATGAAGGTCGCGTCGATCGCGGCCTCCGAACCGACGAACGTCGCCGTTACGCCAGCGGCTGCGAGCTGCTTCACGAGCAACGCGGCCTGCGCGTAGTAACCAGTCCAGAAGATCCCGGTAGCGCCCGAACTCTTAACCGCGGCGATGACCGAGGAGAAATCGGTTTGCGTGGCCGGAACGGCCTGTATCGCACCACCCGCGAGGGTCAGCCCGTTCGAACGGAGATCGCCACTCATTGCGTCGGCGATTGCGGTGCCGTACGCCGACTGGTCGTCGATGATGGCGATCTTCGTCTCCTTGAGGTTCTGCTTGAAGAACGCTGCGGCCTCAGCGGCGTCGCCACTGCCCGAAGCGAGCGTCAAGAACGTGTTCTTGAAGTTCCCAGTGAGCAGCGCCGGCGAATTCGCTGCGGCAAAGACCACCGGTATTCCAGCCCGACTGAAGATCGGCTGTTCCGGCAAGGCCGCGCTTGAGCAGTACTCGCCCGCAACCGCGTTGACGTGCGCGGACACCAGCAGATTTGCCGCGTTCACCGCAGTAGTCGCGTCACACGCGGAGTCCTGCTCGTTCAGGACGATCTTGTGGCCCGCCACGCCCCCTTGAGAGTTGATCTTGCTCGCGGCCAACTTCATGGCGTTGAAGATCTCCGTCCCGGCCGACGCCTCAGCACCCGTCATCGGCAGTGGTACGCCAATGACAAAGTTCGACTTCGACGCCGCCGTAGCGGCACCGCCAGCCTGGAAGCTAATGGAGAGCGCCACGAGGCCGGTGACTAACAGTCCCGAAGTCGCGAATCTCATTGATTTGGAATTCCTAATCATCTACTGTCCCCTTCGTTCAAATTTGGACATATCGAATATCTGACCATGCAAATTGCGTTATCGCGAAAACTCGCGCGCGACTGGTGGCCGCGCCACGAACAGTGATCCCCCTCCCCCGAATAAGCTTCCCCCTTCGTCGTGCACCAGTGAACCTGATCATCACAACGAGTACTTCAGTCATCGACTACACCATCAGTTAACTACTTATCCACCACCGGCCACACCGCACTCGAGATCCTCGGTTCAAAACGTCACTACTTACGCGACGAAATCACGAGCACTTCGAAGTGGCCATCTCTTTCTGATTCGCACCAATAACCCACTGATTGCTGACGGCATACCGGGCTGGATATTGACAGCCCGGGTGCGAATCGGTCAGCCCTCCCGAGTCACTTGGTGATCCTCATGAATTGCAACTATGGCAGTTAGCCAACGTCATCGGTGCCTCTGAACGGCACTGATTGTGCTTGCTCAGAATAAGTTTCATTGGCGCTGGCGGCTGGTTGAGGTGCACCTCATGTTGCGGGCGATACCGTACGACGTCCCAGACCTCGAACAACGACGTCGAACCTGTTTACCGTGCGGTAGTCCGGCCGAAGGCCGTCAACGAATCATCCGATGGACACGTAGCACCGCCCAGCGGCCGCTGCGACCCGCTTGCGCGACGCGTACAACGTCCGGGCGATTGCTCGTCGAGTGAAAGTCCCGTATCAGACGGCGTTTTCGACCAAGGCAGCGCGCTTCAACGCCCTGATCACCGTATCGAGCAGTTGGCTTGAATTGGCGATCCGGTGCACCGCGTACGCACTCCTCGTCACCAGATTGGGGTCGAGCGACATCGTCAGCACACCATCAACCGGACGAAACGCCAATGTCGGCACCAACGCCACGCCGAGTCCAGAGGCCACGATGCCAACCACCGTCTCGTAGTTATTACTGCGGAACGCGATCCGTGGCGAGAAACCTTCGGAAGCACAGAGCCGCTCGAGGCAAAGAGCACCACCCGTGCCCGCGTCACTCGAGACCCAGTTGTCATCAGCGAACGCGCGCAGGCCTCGATCCGCGCCACCACTCTGAGGCGCAATATTCGCTGGCGCGACTAACAACAAATTCTCTCGCAGCACCAGCTCACGGGTTAACCCCGGCGGCCACTGCCGGGGAACCACACTGTATTCGTAGGCAAGCATGAGATCAAGCTCGCCTTCTAGCAAATGTGGAAAGAGGAGATCGGGCTCGCCTTCGTTCAGTACCACTTCGATTCCGGGACTCTCGCGAAGCAAAGTGGCCAACGCGCGCGGGACGAGGCTCGCGCCCGCCGACGGAAAACTCGCCATCTTGACGCGTCCACTGTCACCTGACGCCAGCGACGCTGCTTGGTCTTCGAACCTGAGTAAGGATGTAAGCACTTCGATTGCGCCGTTACTCAGTGACTTCGCCGTCGTCGTCGCCCGAACCGAATGCGCTTCGCGCTCGAAAAGGCACAATCCGGTCGAACGTTCGAGCAGCGACATCTGCTGGGACACAGCGGACGCGGAATAGTCGAGTTCTCGGCCGGCGTCCGCAAACGAGCCAGTTCGCAGAACCGCCAAGAACGTCTTCAGGTGCATCGGATTAAGCATGAGAGAAATTTACTCTCAGCGCGGTGAATGGACGTTGTCAGGCACGACGTCCGTTACAACGCGGCTGCCATAATTGGCGACCATGACTGACACCGACCCACTCGACTTAATAGATCATTACGGCCCCGAGAAGGTGGTGTTCGTGTCGGATGCTCGAACGGGGATGCGAGGCGTCCTGGTCATTGACAACACGTCGCGGGGAACTGGCAAGGGTGGAACGCGAATGGCGGCGAACGTCACGTTCTCAGACGTGGCCCGACTCGCTCGCGTCATGACGTGGAAGTGGGCGGTCGTCGATCTCTTCTTGGGCGGAGCCAAAGCGGGTATCGTATGGGATCCGAACCGGCCCGACAAAGAGGCCGTCCTGCGTTCGTTCGTCCGGCGACTCCATAATGAAGTCCCCGAAGAGTACGTTTTCGGACTCGACATGGGCCTCCAGGAATCGGACGCGGCAATCATCCTCGACGAACTCGGTGACCGTGGCGGTGCGGTGGGGACGCCACACTCACTCGGTGGTCTGCCCTATGACCAGTTGGGAATTACTGGTCTAGGCGTCGCGGAAGCGACCGCCGAAGCCGCCGCCGTAATGGGAATCGATCTCGCAAAGTCCAGTATTTCGATTCAGGGATTTGGCGCGGTGGGAATGGCCACGGCTCGTCGACTGTCAGAGCTAGGGGCCACCGTCGTGGCCGTATCCACCAGCGAGGGTGTACTACACCAACCCGAAGGCATCGACGTGGACACGATGTTGGAGTTGCAATCTCACGTTGGCGACCGATGCGTTATCGAGTACGTCGGCGGGACCGTGCTGGCTCAGAACGCTGAACTCACTGTTCCGGCCGATATTTTAATCCCTGCCGCAATTCAGGATGTCGTCGACGCGACGACGGCGCGCGATATTCAAGCTCGACTCGTCGTGGAAGGCGCCAACCTGCCCATAACCCCCGAGGCCGACAGCATCCTGAAGGAACGAAATGTGACCGTCGTCCCCGACATCGTGGCGAATGCCGGAGGCGTCATCGCTGCGGCCTACGCGATGGACGCACGTTACTCCCCGTTCCGAGTCGACCCTGAACTCGTCTACGCGGCGGTCTCGAGCCGGATTCGCCAGCAGACCGCCGCGATCCTGCGCGACGCCCACGAGACGGGATCGACGCCACGGATTGCCGCGAGAAACCTTGCGCGAAGTCGAGTTGAAGCCGCCATGCGAGCCCGCGGCGTCCCGCGCTGGGATTAACCAAGACCCGTCGTGCAGTCGGTCACGCATCGCCGAAGTGAGACTGGCGAACGCGTGGCGCTTGGTCGACGTACCTGTCTTCGTCGTTGCGTACCCTGGATCAATGGCGCCACGCACTCGAGCGCGGGCGAATCCGTCGAGACGTCTACCAAATTCCCGACTCGTCGTGTATCGAAGATGAGGGAGGTTCTGGTCCCTCGTCATCTCGTTACCGCCGAGGCGGAGCTACCGGCCCGCTTGGCCAGGGTTGATTACGGCGTTATGGTCGTGACCCACGACGAGGCGGCAGGCCCCGGAGTGATGCTCCCTCTCCGGGACGACGCTTGGCTTTCACGAAGCGCAGGGTGGTCACCTTGACCGACAGCTCGCCGGTCTTGGTCTTCATCAACGTGCCCTCGGCACCGATGATGTCGCCCAGATCCCAGTGCTTGAAGGCCGCATACAGGTCTTCACCCAGCGCGTCACGCGTGATGTAGAGCTGGATGCGCCCCCCGGTTTCGCCCAGCGAACCATCCTGCACGGTGGCAAAACTGGCCTTGCCCATCACGCGCTTCAACATCATGCGACCGGCGAGCTGCACCGGGATGGCCTCGGCTTCCAGCGT
>JAJZSX010000120.1 GCA_021849435.1 Actinomycetes bacterium
GCGTTCGATCACCCAAGATTCGAGCAACTTGCCGGGGATGGAGACGCCAACGATGACCGCCGTGAAGGCGAAGGCCGAGGTGAGGTTGTAGCCCATGGTTGTGACGGCCGTTGGCATGAAGATCTGGATCGAGTAGAAGATGAAGAACGTCCCGCCGAACGTGGCCCACAATGTCATGGAGCGGCGACGCAGGGGTCGCACGAAGATGGCGCGAAGCGGGTGGGCCGCGACGGCGGGGGACGTTGCGGCCTCGGGCGCGGGCGGCGCGACCGGTTTGAGGAGGGTTCCCGTCGCACGAACGGCTCGCGCCTCCAATTGGGCGAGGACCCGCTCGGCCTCATCCCACTGCCCAGTTGACTCGTACCAACGTGGCGACTCGGGGAGGTACCGCCAGGCGAGCACCGCGAAGAGGATGGGCAGCCCACCGATCATGAACATGACGCGCCAGCCGGTGGTGTCTTGGACGTTGGGGATCAAGATGAGCGCGAGCAGGGGGGAGAGGAAGTACCCGGCCGACAAAAAGGCGTCGGACCACGCGATGTAGCGACCTCGGCGTTGTGGTGGACAGAACTCACTCGCGATGACGTAGGGCAACGGGAAGACGGCACCCATGGCCATGCCGTCGACTATCCGCAGGACAATGAGGCTCGTGACGTTTGGGGCGAGACCGGTCGCGAACGTCAAAACGGCGTAGGCGGTGGTCCCGATGATGAGGGTGCGTCGTCGACCGAATCGGTCGGCGATACGTCCCGCGGGCACGATGCCGATCACGATGCCGATATTGGCCGATATGGCGACGAAGGACTTCATCGCAGTCGAGAGGGCGAATTGCTGGGTGAGCGACGGGAGCACTGAACCAGTGAGTCCGACGTCGTAGGACTCGATCAGCCAACTGAGAAAGAGCAGCGCCATGATCGATGTCAGCCACCTCGTCACAGGTAGTCGGTCGAGACGCGCACCGGCCTGGGGTCGGGCTCGATCGCTTGCGATGGTTGGCGCGCTCTCGGTCACGACGGATCAGCGTTCCACGTGGGTCGGGGCACTGGACCCCGTGAACGATGGTGCACGGTACCTCGCTGGCTGTCATCGTCGGTGCGCGGTGACGTAGCGAGTTTAGGAACGACAGGTGCAGGGCTGGTAACAAACCTGGTCAACGGGGACGTACGTGTCACCCCCGTTCCACACACGGGGGTGATTCGCTACGGTGGTGGCAGTTGCTGTACCGGTTGTTCCGGTAGCCGGTGCCCGTGAGGTCACGGGGCGCCGGCTGATCTGATGACGTGAACAGGACACCCGAAGAACGTGAGCCGATACGCATGTCCATGAACGGAGAGGTGATCGGCGGTCGCTACCGGGTCGGTCGACTCCTCGGTCGAGGCGGAACATCAGACGTCTTCGAGGCCATTGACGAACAAACCGGTGGCCGCGTGGCCATCAAGGTGGTTCGGTCCGATGAGCCGGATTTCGTCCGACGGCTGGTGGAAGAGGCTCGCGCGCTGGAGAGCTTCGATGGTCCGGGACTCGTGCGGTTCCTCGACACGGGTGTGCACGGCGACCGCGCGTATCTGGTCATGGAATACATCGACGGTCCGACGCTCGCGCAGTCGCTCAAGGACGGCCCTCTGGGGACGGCGGCCACCGCGACGATCGCTGCCAGGGTGGCGAGTGCGCTCGGCTACGTACACGAACGTGGAGTCGTGCACCGCGACGTGAAGCCGTCGAACATCCTGCGATCCTCGACGGGGGAGGTCTGGCTCGCCGATTTCGGCATCGCGAAATTCGATGACGCGACGACGATCACGGCGCCGGGTACGACGATCGGCACAGTGATCTACATGGCGCCCGAGCAGCTCGACGGCCAACGGGTCGGACCGAGCGCGGACATCTGGTCACTCGGCATCGTTATCATGGAGTGCCTGACGGGAAGGCGAGTCTTCGAGGGTTCGCCGAGCGAGATCGTCGCGAAGCGGCTCACTGGTCCCGTCGTATTACCGAGGGACTTGCCGACGCCGTGGACGGTGCTGCTGAACGGCATGCTCGATTCACGGCCTGACCATCGGCTGCGTGGCGCCGAGGTCGCCGCGATGCTCGAGAGCTCGGCGTACGCGACGCCATGGGAGCCCGCGGACAATGACGTGACGCAAGTCCTCGGGCGCAGTGGGCCGAGTGACGAGACGCAAGTCCTCGGACGCAGTGGACCGGTCGACCAGACGTTCGTAATGCCCGGCGTCGTCGCGCCAGTTCGTGGGGGCGACGAGACACTCATCGTCCGACCGTCACGACCTCCCACTCGCCACTCACGACGACCGTGGTACCTCATCGGCGCACTCCTCGTCGCGGGTGTACTGGTCTACGGATTGATCACATCACTGTTCGGTGAATCGACACCTGCTCCCGTGTCCACGCCGACCACCACCGTTAAAGCGTCCTCGACGACCACATTGACGAGTTCGACCGCGATCGCGGCGTTGATGGCTGACCTCGCCACGAGTCAGGCCGCGGGCTCCATCGCACCCGCGACGGCCCAGAGTATCTCGCAGTTCGCGAATCAGTCGCTCATCGATAACGCGAACGCCAACCCCGTCGCCGTTGAAGGTGACTTGCAACAAGCCATGACCACGATCGTCGACGGCGTCGGGTCCGCAACTATTGCGCCCACTACCGGAATGAAGCTCGAGCACGACGTGAACGCACTGGCGACGACGCTCGGCGTTGCCCCGCCGAGCGTAACCACCACCACGACCACGACGCTGTTTTTTGGGCCCGGGCCGGGAAATGGGAATGGTCACGGAATTGGTAAGGGTCGTGACTAGAACGTCCCGCACCTGATCGGCGCTGCTCGACAACCGATTCGACGGCGGACTTTACGTCGGTGTTATCCGAGGTCACGGGTGATATTGAGGCGATGATGATACGAATATCGCCAAGATCGCCAAAATCATTATCACCGATGGTGAAATTCTGATTCTTATAAACCCTGATCACATGGTCAGTATGAGAATAATACGCTCGAAAATGCTCCAACGAACGAATTGTCGCCGTAGAATTAACGCCGCAGCAAAGACTGCTTCGATGTCACCTCACAATCGAGTGGGTTAAGTGGCCAATTGACCGTGTCGCTTGGTGGACCTTTGTGGCCAATCGCCAAGTCATGCGCCCGGCGCCGGTGTTCGCAATGCGAGCGGCGACTGGTGCGGTGCACGCCAAAGGAGAGACCATGCGAAGAATCTTGTATGCGACTGTGGCGTTGCTGACTAGCGCTGCGGTTCTGCCTTCATCGGGTGGGGCCGCGAGTACGCCGCCGATCCCACATACGAAGAAGGCCATTGTCGTACGCCACCGGGCGCAACCGCGCGTCAATCGCGTGGTTCATCGTCCGACATTACTCAGCTATGTGGCAGCCCTCGCACGGGTCACGGTGAATCAATTACGAGCGGAGTGGCAACACGTGGCGATCTGCGAGGTCGGCGGTAATTGGTCGATGCAAGGTCCGGTCTACTCGGGCATCGGTTTCGCGAACTCGACGTGGTCCGAATACGGCGGCACGCGGTTCGCACCGTTGGCCGGAGAGGCGCCCCGTGATGCCCAGATCCTTATCGGTATGCGCGTAACTGGTGGCTGGGTTCCCGATCAGAATGGTTGTTCGCCCGGTGGTTGGTAGACGAGCAACGCGATAACAGTCAGTCAGTCGACGTGACGTGGTCGACAGCGATGACGGCTCACCGCGGGGTGAGGAACTGACAACAGTGTTAATGGTGCGACGGTGACGTCGAGTGATCTCGCAGTGCCGTTCTGACGTCACCACTGTCACATCGTCACGTGGCGGGTTCGTTCTTCGAACGTCGCGGACTCGCAGCGTGACACGGGTTCGTCAGGGACATCGCGGATTGTCGTGACTGACGCGTCGGCATAACCTCGGGTCATGTCGGTCACGCGACGGACCAATCGGGTCGTCGACGAGTGTCGCGGGTGTCGCGGGCAACCATATCGACAGGTCGTCGCCGTGGGCCGTCGAGACCCATGGACTGACCAAACGGTTCGGGGAGAACGTGGCGGTCGATGACGTCGAACTCCTCGTTCCGCGAGGCTGCGCCTTCGGGTATCTCGGGCCCAACGGAGCCGGCAAGACGACGCTCATTTGGACGCTGCTCGGCTTGACGCACGCCGCCGCGGGCACGAGGTCGCCGCTCGGTTTCCCGGTGCCAGAACATCGCGACCGCGCGCTGGCGCTTTCGGCGCGATCGTCGTCGAACCGCGCTTCCACGGGCACTTGACAGGGCGTCAAATCATTGAGATCCTCGCGGCGGTGCGCGAACCCGACGCGCGAGGCCGCATCCAGGCGTCGCTCGAACGCGTCGGCATGGCCCAGCGTTCGGATGTACGGGTGTCGAAGTACTCCATGGGTATGCGGCAACGCTTGGGTGTCGCTGAGTGTCTGCTCGGCGATCCGCAGTTGCTCATCCTGGACGAGCCGATGAACGGACTGGACCGGGCCGGCATGTACGAGATGCGCGACATGATCCAGTCGCTCGTCGCCGAGGGTCGCACCGTCATGCTCTCGTCACACTTGCTCGACGAGGTCGAGCGCACCTGTGACGCCGTCGCCATTGTGGACAAGGGGCGGGTGATCCGCCAAGGTCCCATCAGCGATCTCCTCGCCGGTTCCTCGGTGGAGGTCGAGATATCGTGCTCGAAGCCCGAGACGGCTGGGGCGATCCTCTCCTCGACGAACCTGGGCGCTGAGATCGCAGTCGAGTCATCAGGGCTCACCGTGCACCTCGCGCCAGGGACGGGCCGCGAGGCAATCGCCGAGATCAATCGGGTCTTGGTCTACGGCGGGGTCGACGTCTATCGCCGGTCAGAGATACAGGTCTCGCTGGAATCGTGGTTCCTCGCGGTGACGAGTCGATTAGGGGAGTCATCGTGACGACGATCGAACCGCGAGACACGATGGGCGCGCGCGAGGGCACCGCAAGGGACACTCGCGAATCGTGGCTACCCACAGGCGCCATGATCCACACACGTTTCATGGAACTCATCCGACGCCGGGGTCTCATGACGGCAATGATGGTCGTGAACATGGGGATCCCCTCGCAATTGCTAGTTGTGCGACTCATCGCGCACACGGCGGCGCCGTACTCCTATGGGCCGGCCGGCGGCTACATCATCTTCACGAGCCTCGTCGTCGGCGTAATGTACGTGTTCGGTTTCATCGTCGCAGCGACGCTCGGGTGCACGGCCGGATCCGTCGACTTGAGTGAGGGCATGTTCCGCCACCTCGCCATCACCGGGTGCTCGCGCCTCGCGTTGTACTTCGCACGGATCCCCGCTGGGCTGGTGATCATCGTGCCCATGGTGGCCACAGGATTCACCATCGTCTGCGCCGTAGGTGTCTTTGGCGCGCCGACCACGCTCAACTACCAAGGAGTGAACCTGCCACCGGGGCTCTCCCTGAGTGGATTCGAGGGCTGGGCGGCCCAACACCGTTGCAACCGAGTGAGTTCTAGTGAGTCCACTCATGCTGCACTCCTCACGGAGTTGTTCGCCCCGACGAGCGCCGGAGTTCCCTTTCGCGTGTCATCGCCAGCCGCTGAGTGAGACTCAGATGCTCCTATGTTTGTCAAGCCGCCGTTCGACTGGCGAGCCACGCTCGATAGCGCTCAATGAATTCCTCGTCGTGGTCGAGCCCACGCTCGATGCGTGACACTTTGATCGGCCCGACCTGAAGGTCGTGCGAGACGGCTTGCAGTGAGAGATGGGCCGCCGTTCTCGCAGCGCGCAGTTCGGGTCCCACCTCTTCGTGGGCGGGGTTCTGCAGCAGGGAGAAGATCTCGCGGGCAATGTGACGCTTCAAGCAGCGCGTCACCTCACGTTTGGTCTTGCCTTCGGCAGTGCGCCGGGCCAGGTAGGTCTTGGTCTCCTCGTCAGTGGTCATGCGGATCATGGCGACGCGCCATAGTGCGTGGTTGGCCTGACGGTTGCCCGATCGGTTGAGGCGATGGCGAACGGTGAGGCCCGATGAGGCCGGAATCGGCGCAACCCCGCACATCGAGGCGAAGGCCGACTCGCTGCGTAGTCGTGAGCAGTTGGACCCCGCGGCGACGAGCAAGATGCCCGCCACGTCCACCCCGACGCCCTTGGCCGCGCGTAGCGCCGGGTTCGCTTCCTTGGTCAGCTCGTCGAGGATCTTCGTGAGCTCGGCCATCTCCTCGGTGAGGCCCTGATAGCGCCGCGCCAGCGTTTTGAGGGCGAGGCGCGTCGCCTCGAGCGGGTCGCGGGGATCCTTGGGGCGAAAGCCCGCGCACTGGATAACCCGTTCCTTCGTGAGGGCGGGCAGGCTCTCGCGCAGCGCGGCCGGCGCGGTCACGATGAGGTCGCGGATCTGCAGGGCCACGCGAGTCCTCGTCTCCCGGGCCGAGCAGAAGGCGACGCGCAGCACCCGGATCGATTCCACCACGTCGTCGTGGCACTTGGGCTCGGCGGTGGCCTCACCGTTGAGAACGGCCCGGGCCGCCGCCTCGGCGTCGACCGGGTCGGACTTGCCCCGCCGGCGGCGCAGCTGACGGTTGGGCCGGTTGACCTCGACCACCGAGACGCCGTTCCTCTGCAGGTGACGAGCGAGGCCGGCGCCGTAGGAACCGGTGCCCTCGACGCCCACCGTGGCTAAGGTGCCAAAGCCCTCGAGCCACTGCTGGAGAGCGCGGTAGCCCGCGGCGGTGGCATCAAAGGACGCCGCGTCGAGGATCTTTCCCCGTTCGTCGACGACCGCCGCCACGTGGGTGTCGCGGTGCGTGTCGACCCCGCCGAACACCATTGGTGCTTCTTCTGTCATCATGGTCTTGCCTTCCTGGTTGATGGGGTGGCACCACCGGCAGGTCGGCGGACAGGACACACACGGTGTCTTCAAAGCTCCTATTAGGTCACGTCCGTCCGGCCGGCTGGTGCACAACCTCGGCCGAGGAACAGGGTCGACAAATCTTGCGAGAAGGCACGAAGCCAGTCTGAAATCGGGTCAGGCCCACGCCCTCAGCCGAGGCTTAACCATTATGTGTGTCTGATGCTCGGCTCCACGCTTCACCGGGGCTCCAACTGAACCCAGGCTCGCCCAACGGGCGAGGTTGATAGCGGCATTGTCGTCGCGCTGGTGCGACGAGGAACA